>DASYFU010000070.1:0-10138 GCA_036498225.1 Gaiellaceae bacterium
GCGTTGCGCAGTGGACGACGTCCGCACCGCGGACGGCTTCCTCTGCTTCGCCCCGACCGGCGACGCGGATCTCGGCGAAGTCGCGGACGCGTGGAAACATCTCTTGCGCGGCCCGTGACTGAACACCGGTGCCGACGATCGCGAGCACGCGCGCGTCCTCGCGGGAGAGGAGCCGCGTCGCCAGCGCCGCCGCGGCCGCCGTCCGCATCGCGGTGATGTACGTCCCGTCCATGACGGCCAACGGCGAGCCGTTCTCGGCGTCGAACATGACGATCTCGGCCTGATGCGTCGGCCGGTCGACGTTCTCGGGGAAGAGGGAGACGAGCTTGCAACCGAGCCCCGCCGACGGAAGGTAAGCCGGCATCGCGCCGAGCAGCCCGTCCTCTGCGAACGCAGCGATACGGGGAGGCATCGACGCCGCCCCGGCCGAAAGCTCGGCGTGC
This sequence comes from Gaiellaceae bacterium, assembly GCA_036498225.1. Taxonomy (GTDB): domain Bacteria; phylum Actinomycetota; class Thermoleophilia; order Gaiellales; family Gaiellaceae; genus Palsa-739. Next base: position 444 of record DASYFU010000070.1, read on the forward strand.
GCGCTCGCGAGCGCCTCGACGAGCGCGTCGAGATCGAGAAGCTCCTCGACCTCCGCACGGGTGAGCACGAGCATTACCGGGGACGGTAGCTCCCAAGGGCGCGCCCGCGCGCATCGAGCGCGACGACCGTCCCCGCCTGCGCCGGCAGCGCGGTCTCGAAGCCGGTGCGTGGGACGGCGGCGCCGCCCGGCTCGATCTTCCAGGCGGCGACCTCCGTGGCCCCGTTCCAGCTCGCGTACACGATCGATCCGCGCCGCACGGCGACCGGATGGTCGCGCGGGCGCCCGCGCCAGGGAAAGCGGAGCGTGCGGTAGTTCTCGCCGCCGTGCGGAAGCGTCGCGTCCATCACGACCCCGCCGCCGGCCGTGTACTCCGTGAAGTGCGGGTCCGTTCCCCAGCCGACGAGCACGTCGCCGTTGCCGAGCAGCTGCGCGCTGCCGAGCTTGTGCGCGTGCAGCGACGGCGCGTGCACGTACTCGTGCAGCCCGGACGCGCGCATGCGCTTCGTGTCGAGCGCGAGGACGAGACCGCGCGACCGGCTGACGCCGTTGTCGAACACCGAGACCGCCTGACCGCCGTTGTGACTGCGCGCGTCGTGCTGCCACGCGAACCGTGCGCCGTTGCCGAGCGCGAAGTCGCTGCGCTTGCCGCCGAGCCGCCACACGACGGCACCGGTTCGGCGGTTCACCTTGTAGACCGCCCACGTGTTGCGCGCGGAGACGAGCAGGTTGCCGTCCGCGTCGACGTCGATCGCGTTGACGTGGAAGTAGTCCCAGGGATAGCCGACCGGCGCATACGACTCGCCGACCGCGACGTGGTCGAGGCTCCGCCATTCGAAGAGCACGCGCGCGCTCGGAACCTCCAGCTCCTGGACGACCCCGCCGAGCGCCAGACCCGTCCCGCGAAGCCGCACCTCGAGGCTCGTCACGAGCGCCGTGCCGCGATCGGTGAGCAACAGCTCGTGCAGGTCGGAGGGCATGCCGTGGCCGGCGGGGAAGCGCGCGATCTCGCGATACGACGCGTCCGCAATGACGTGCACGCCGCGGCCGAGACCTCCGCCCGGGAGCGCCTGCCACCACGTGAGCACGGGCTCGCCGTGCAGCGTCTGCGCGCGGAAGTTCATCGCCGGCAGCCCGGTCGGGTGGAACCAGACGGGCTGGAGCGCGTCGTCGACGATGAGCGGCCCGTGCTGGCCCGGCCCGGACGACGGTGCGAGGAAGAGATGGCCGGGCGCGGGCGAGCCGGCGCGGTGCAGAAGCGTCAACGGCGGCGGATCGAGGTCGGGCCGCGACCACGAACCGCGGACGCGCCGCGGAAAGTCCGAACGCAACCGCTGCGCTGCGTACGACGAACTCCGCCCGGGTCAGCGCCGTGCCGACACCGCCGCGACGGGAGCCTTCGCCGGAACAGGCTGAGGCGGCGGCCGCGAGTCGGTGAGGATCGCGGCGAGAAGGAGCACCGACATGGCGACGGCGCTCTCCGCAACGAGCGTGCGGCCGAGCGTGCCGACGACGCCGGAGCGCTCGATCCGCGGCACGGCGAGGAAGTGATGCACGGCGCCCCACATCAGCGCGAGCGACACCAGCCCGAGCTTCACGAGCAGCACGTGTCCGTACCCGGTCGTCCAGAGATCGTGCACGTGTGGAAGGCGCAGGATGCTCAGGTACGTCCCTGCAGCGAGGATGAGCGCGATCAGCACGGTGGCGAGCCGAGAGAAACGGAGGAACGCGGTGCGGCGCAGCTCCGGCCACGCCGGCCAGACGACGAGAGCGAGCTGCACGAGCCCTCCGACCCACAGCGTCGCGGCCGACAGGTGCACCCAGTCGGCGAGCTCCGACAGCCACGAGTGACCCGCGTCCGCGGCGGAATGTCCCGACAACGACAACCCGGAGACGAACACGAGGCCGAGGCCGAGCGCGACCCACAGGAATGCGTCGCGATCGGTCAGCCAGGCGAGGAAGATGAGCGCGGCGACGAGCGCGAAGCCGAGCTCCATGACGACGAAGGTCTGGCCGAAGCGGGTTCCGGACGCGAGCGGCGAGAGGTCGCCGTACAGGAAGAGCGAGAACGGCAGCTGGAGGAAGTCCTCGCCGCGCAGCAGGAACGCCATGATCCCCGACTCGAGCACCATTACCACGCCGATGCCCGTCGCCCAGAAGAAGCGCCGCTGTGCGCGCGCAGGAAACGGGCCGCGCGCGACGAGCAACCGGAAGCCGATGCCGCCGACCGCGAGCGCGAGCCCGATGAAGTAGAGCCAGCGCACGATGTCCTCGGTTCGGGTCGGGCCCTGCGCGCCGACCGCGTCCGTCACCGGCGGCGCGTTCACGCGGACGCCGAACGTGTACACGCCGGAGACGATGTGCCCGTCGTTCGAGAGCGCCTGCCAGCGGACGGTGTACGGCCCCTTTGGAAGCCGCGGCAGCGACACGACGATCTCACGCCGTGACGTGATCGCGCGCGGCGTGCCGGCGACGTTGACGCCCTTCAGCGTGAGGACCTGGATCGCCTTCGGGAGCGCGTCGACGGTCTGGTCGAACTGAAGGACGATCTGACGCGGCGACGTCGCCAGCCGCTGCTTGAAGCCCGGCGACTCCTTGCGCAGCGACGCATGCGCGAACGCGGACGCAGGAAGAACGAGTGCGGCGAGAACGGCGAAGAAGAGTGCGCGTCTCATCGGTGCGGCACCCCCGCGAACTGGGAGAAGTGACCGAGGATCGCGGCCGAGTCGCGGTCGCAGTAGAGCAGCACGGCGATCACGAGGAACGTCGTCGCAAAGCCGGACGCCGCGACGATCGAGCGGGGCCGGAACGCCTGCACGAGCGGGAACAGCGACGCGACGATCAGCGTCCAGCCGAGCGCGTGGTGGAGAAACGCCGCCCGAGCGAAGTACCAGCCGTTCTGCTCGTGCACGAGGAACGCAGTGCCCGAAACGAGCAACGCAAAGGCGGACGTCAGCCGCCAGTACTGCGAGTGGAGCTTTCCACGGACGACGCCGAGCTCGGCGCCTCCGGCCAGCATCAGCACCTGCGCCCACGAGCCGTGCGCGACCATGTGGATCATCGAGTTCGTGTAGAGCGCCATCACCGGCCACAGGAGCAGGCCGAGCAGGAACATCGTCCCCGGCCAGAGGTAGCGGCGCCACGGGCGACGGCCCCACACCTCCGGCCCCACGATCGTCTCGGCAAGGAACAGCAGGCCGAGGACGAGGATGCCGGTGGCGAACCACCAGTGCACCATCTCCGCCTGCGGCTCGATGCCGGCGAGGATCATTCCGTCTCCTCGATGTCGGCGACGAGCCCGCGTGCGATGACGACGCGGAACAGGACGCCGACGAGGACGACGTACAACGGCGGCTCGGCGACGAGCCACCAAAAGCCCTGCCCGTGCGGATGCAGCAGTGTCAGGCGCCAGGGCTGGACGATCGCCCAGATGACGCCGGCGAACGCCGTGACAGGACCGAGCGTGAGCACGACTCGTGCACGCGACTGCGTGAGCGTCCGTTCTTCTTCGTTGCGATGCAGTTCATGCGCGATGTCCGCGCTCATCGAGCTCCTCCCTTCGTGCGATTCCGCCGGTTAGGCGGGCACGGGAGGCGGCCGCGACTCGAACGCGAGGCCGAACAGCCGCCGCGGGGCGACTGCGACATGCAGGTCGATCGGAGTGGTGCGAACAGCCGCGAGCTTGCGCATGCAGGCGACCGCGTGCGCGGCCAGCTGCTCGTAGTCCCGAAGCCACAGCTCGGCACTGCGATAGAGGATCGCGACGAGCACCGACAGAACGGCGAACACGGGCAGCGCCGACGTGTGCAGCCACGGCGCGAGCAGATGCGTCCGCCCCTCGGCGTCCATCTGCGCGAGATAGATGACCGAGGTCGCGACGAAGGACACGAGCCAGAGACGCGGCGAGAGCTCGACGCGCATGCGCGGACGCCCGAGCAGCGATGCGAAGCGGCGCGCCTTCGCGAACCGCCACGCGATGCGCGCGAGCATGAGCGCGACGCCGATCTTCACGCCTGCCAGCAGGAACGGGTAGTAGCCGGCGTGCGCGTAGCTGACGGGCCCGACGTGACGGCCGACGTCGATGCGGTGCACGAGGCTGCGGCCGACGAGCTCGGCGACGAGCGCGAGAAGCGTGAGCGCGACACGTGCGAGCCAGCGCTGCCGGTTCATGCCCTAAGTCTGCCTATAGACGAGTACATCGTGCGTTCGGCGATCCCGTCCGCGTGAGCGTGCCGAAGAACGATTCCGCACAGGTCCAGTGGGCGCTCCGGACGGTCACATGGACCGTCCCGTCGTGCTGGATCCCGTTGTGCGTGCAGCCGTCGGTGTTGGCGTGGTGCCAGACCGCCTCGTTCGGCTTCCCCGGTATTGCTGCGAACTTGTTACAGGTGGGGTTTCCCGGCGGCGTCGTCAGCGACCAGGTGTAGGAGACGACGGGCTCGCCGCCCTGAACGATGCCGACGGTGTAGAACGTCGCGCGCTGGGCCTCCGAGAAGACCGCCTTGACCGGGAGCAGGCTCGGTTTGGGGCCGACCGTCGGCGCCGCGGCCGCGGTCGTCGTCGTCGGCGCCGCCGGGGTCGTCTCGATCACGACCGGCTTCGGCTTGTTCGAGCCCCCGCCCGCGAGGGCGACGCCGACGATCACGCCGATGATCACCGCCGCCACGACCGCCGCCCATTTCGTGCGCCGCGACAGCCGGCGCAGGGCCACGGCGGACGGCGCGTCGCCGAAGATCCCGGCCCACAACTCGGACACATCGAGGACGAGCGACGACTGTGCCGCTACGACCGCGGCCGCAGGCGCGGGCTCGAGCTTGCTCTCGAGCGCACGGAGCTTCTGCACGACCCCGAGCGCCCGCGTGACCGCCTGGAGGTTCGGCAGGAACCGCAGGAGGATCCCGCGGATGCGCTCGACCTTGTCGAGCTTGACGCGGACCTCCTCGGTCAGCTCGGCGTGCTCGGCCGCGCGGGCGGCGCGCCATTCGTCGGGCGCCTCCGTCGCGCCCTCGTGGATCGACTTCAGCTGGTCGAGGTCGGCCTGGAGCTTCTCGCGCGCCTCGCGCAGGACCGCCTCGAGCTTCCCGTCGCGAACGGCCTTCGCCGCGCCCTCGACGTGCTCAACCGCGTCGCGGAGCGAGTCGGTCAACGCGGCGACGCCTCCCGCGTCGGCGACGTCCGTGCCCGCGCCGAGCGTTGCGGTCGCCGCCAGCACCTGGGCGACGTCCCCGCGCTGCCGCTCACCGGTCCGCACCCACTTCACGAGCGGCTTCAACGCGGCGAGGGCGGCCGCGGGTGCCGGGCCGAGAAGCTGCTCGATCTGCGCCTGCGCGCCGGAGGCCGTGACCACGGCGTCGAGCAGCTGCCGGTCGGTCCGCTTCGGCCCCGCCGCGATCAGGTCGCTTGCGTGGCGGACGAGCGGCGGCGGGACGTCCTCCCCGCCGGCCACCTTCGCGTACAGGTCGACGAGCTGTGGATCCTCGGCCCCGTGCAGGCGGCGCCCGACGTCGAGCGCGAGCTTCGCGTGGGCGACGCTCGTCTGCGCGCTACTGAGGATCTCGGCGACGCCGGCGAGGCCGACGAACGTGTCGAGCGCCGTCAGCGCCGACGCGCACTCGCGCGCGAAGGTGCCGAGCTCGTCGCGGAGCGTGGCAAGGAGCTCACGCTGATGGAGGTGCTCCTGCGCGAATGCGTCCGACCACGCCTGCTCGTGGACCTCGAGCACCGGGTATGTCTACGCCTTCAGCCCAGCAGGGTCAATGACCAGTCGCTGCGATGCTCGGCATCGAGCGAGAAGAGCATGATCCGCTGGAACCGGCCCAGGCACAGGACGCCGTCGCTGAAGGGAACCTGCTCGCTCCGCGGCGAGAGCAGCGACGCGACCATCCGCTCCCGATGGCGTTGGCCGCTCGGGACGATGCGCTCGAGCAGCACCTCGAGGTCCTCGAAGAAGCCGGTCTCCCGCTCCTGCACGCGGACGATCGTGAGCGAGTGCAGCGGGTGGACGTAGGCGATCCCGTCCCGGCGCTCGGAGCGGGCGACCGACTGCGAGACGTCGTTCGTGATGTCCATCACCGACAGCGTCGGGAGAGCAGCGGCGATCGAATACGGGACTTCGACGGTCGTCATGCCCGTGCAACCTCCCTCGGCAATCGGAAGTGGACGTCTTCGCGCGCGACGGTGATCTCCTCGAGCGTGTCGTACCCGGACCCGGCGAGCCGGTCGGCGGTCGCGCGGACGAGCTCCTCCGGCGTCGAGGCGCCGGCGGTGAGGCCGACCGTGGTGTGACCGTCGAGCAGCTGCTCGTCGAGCGCGCTCTCGCCGTCGATGAGGTGAGCCTCGGCTCCGGCGGCCTTCGCCACCTCCACGAGCCGTTGCGCGTTCGAGCTGTTCTCGGAGCCGATGACGAGGATGAGCGTCGCGCCGAGCGTCACCATCTCCTTGACCGCGTCCTGCCGGTTCTGCGTCGCGTAACAGATGTCGTCCGCGTGCGGCCGGCGCAGCGAGCCGCCGACGTGGTCGGCGAGCGCGTCGACGATCGGCGCGACGTCGTCGAGCGACAGCGTCGTCTGCGTGATCACGGCGACGGGCTTGTCGGTCGGGAGCGCGCGCGCCTGCTCGGGCGTCTCGACGACCACCGTCGAGCCCGGACGCTCGCCGAGCGTGCCGATCACCTCGACGTGATTCGCGTGCCCGACCAGAGCGACGAGATGGCCGCTGTCGGCGTACGTGCGCGCCTCCGCGTGGACCTTGTTCACGAGCGGGCACGTCGCGTCGACGACCTTGAGGCCGCGCGCCTCGGCGTTCGCCTTCACCGACGGGGCGACGCCGTGGGCGGAAAGGACGCAGATCTCGCCCTCGGGAATCTCCGACTCGTCCTCGACGAAGACCGCGCCGAGCTCCTCGAGGCGCCGCACCACGTGCTCGTTGTGCACGATCTGGTGGCGGACGTACACGGGCGGCCCGTTCTGCTCGAGCAGCCGCTCGACGATCTCGATCGCGCGGTCGACGCCGGCGCAGAACGACCGCGGAGCAGCAAGGAGAACCTTCATGCGAGCGCCTTCTCGAGCGAGCTGAGCGCGCGCAGCGCGTCGCGCATCGAGCGCACCGCGGCGGCGCGCTTCGTCACGATCCAGCGCAGGAGGCCGACGACGTTCGTGCGCCCGTCCGGGTGCACGGTGGAGTCGACGCCCTGCACGTCGCTGTCGACGCCGTCGGAGATGGCGCGCACGACGCCGGCCAGGCGGCCGCTGCGCGCGAGCATGCCGCTCTCCATGTCCACCGCGTCGGCGCCGCTCGACTCGTGCAGCCGGCGCCGCTCGGCGGCGTCGTGCACGAGCACGTCGGACGCGAGCACCGTTCCCGGGAGCGCTCCGCGCACGCCGAGCCCGGTGCCTTCCCACAGGGTCACGCCGCTGCCGTCGACGACGCGCGTCGCGTCGAGCACGTCGCCCACGCGCAGGTCGTCGCGCAGCGCGCCGGCGACGCCGAACGAGACGAGCGAGCCGTCCGGCAGGCCGGCGGCGCCGCGCACACCGATGCGCGCGGTGCGCAGGCCGAGGCGGCGCGCGACGCGCTCCTCGGCCGTCGTTGCCACTGCGTAGGTCAGCCGGTCAGCGTCCACGCCATGCTCCGAACGGTCTCCTTCAGGCTCTTCGACGACTCGAAGGCAGCCGAGGGCTCGAAGCCGGAGTGGATGCCGCAATGCTCGCAGCGAGGGTCGTTGCCGGGGCCGTACGCATCCCACTCCATCCCCTCGAGCAGCGCCTCGTACGTCGGGAAGATGCCGTCGGTGAGGAGGTAGCACGGGCCCTTCCAGCCGTACGGGTTCCGCGTGATCGAGCCCCACGGAGCGCACGAGAGCTTGCGCTGGCCCGTGAGGAAGTCCTGGTAGATCGGCGTCGCGATCCAGCGATAGCCGTGCTTGCGCACCGCGGCGCGGATGGCACGGAACTTCTCCTCGTGCTCGCTCCGCGTCATCGTCAGATTCGGATCGATCTGCGAGTACTGGTACCCCGGCGCGACGAGCATCCCGTCGATGCCGACCTCGTCGGTCAGGTAACGCATCATCTCGATGACGTCGTCGACCTCGGTCTCCTTGAAGATCGTCGTGTTCGTCGTCACGCGGAAGCCGCGGCTGCGCGCCGTCTTGATCGCGTCGACGGCGATGTCCCAGAGGCCCGGGTAGTCGCAGACGTAGTCGTGGATCTCGCGCATCCCGTCCAGGTGGACGACGAAGGTCATGCGCGCGGACGGCTCGAACCAGTCGAGGCACTGCTCGAGGCGCAGCGCGTTCGTGCACAGCTCGACCGTCTTGCCCATCTCGATCATCCCGGCCGCGACCTCTTCGATGCCCTTGTAGACGAGCGGCTCGCCGCCGCAGATCGAGACGACCGGCGCTGGGCACTGGAGGCCGGAGTCGAGGCACTCCTCCACCGTCAGGCGGGCGCGGTTCGACTCGTACTCGCGGATCTTCCCGCAGCCGATGCAGGCGATGTTGCAGGCGAGCGTCGGCTCGAGCATGAGCACCAGGGGGTACCGCTCGCCCTTGCGCTGCTGGGACGCGACGTACTTGCCGATCGAAACCGTGGACTGCAGCGGGAACTTCATGCGGAAAGCCTCTCTCTCAGTCGACCCAGCGCGAGCAACGGGAAATTGATGCGGTAGAGGTGATAGCGGATCATGAAATCGAGTGGAAAGCCGGTACCGGTGAAGTGCTCCTCGTCCCAGTCCCCATCGGGACGTTGCACAGCGCAAAGATAATCCGCCGCCCTCCTTGCGCCTTGATCCTCAGCGTTTCCTGCGGCCACGTAGCCGAGCAATGCCCAGGCGGTCTGCGACGGCGTCGTGAAGGATGCGCGCCCTCTGAAGGTGGGATCCGAGTACGAGCGAATGTCCTCGCCGAAGCCGCCGCTCTCCTGCTGGACGGAGTCGAGCCAGGCGACGGCACGCCGCATTGCCGGATGGTCGCTCGGCACGCCGCAGGCTTCGAGCGCGGGCAGCGCGGCGCCGGTGCCGTACAGATGGTTGACGCCCCAGCGGCCGAACCAGGAACCGTCGGGCTCCTGCTCGGCGAGGAGCCACTTCAGGCCGCGGTCGACGGACGGCGCGTAGCCTTCGGGCGCGAGCACCTCGAGCGCGTGCGCGCTGACGTCGGCACTCGGCTCGTCGGTGACCTTGCCGAAGTCGCAGAACGGGATCTTGTAGAGCCACATCGCGCTGTTGTCGACGTCGAACGCGCCCCACCCGCCGTCGCGTGACTGCATGCCGACGACCCAGTCGAGGCTGCGGCGCACCGCGTCGTCGCCGATCCCGAGCGTGCGCAGCGCGAGCGGGACGACGGCTGCGTCGTCGACGTCGGGATAGACGTCGTTCTCGTACTCGAACGCCCAGCCGCCGGGCGCGAGATCGGGCACGCGGACCGACCAGTCGCCTTTCACGGTCACCTCCTCGCGCAGGAGGTACGCGCCCGCCTGCACGAGCTGCGGATGGTCGGCGGGCACCCCGCACGCGCGCAGCGCGAGCACCGCGAGCGCGGTGTCCCACACCGGCGACTGGCACGCCTCGGGGCGCAGGCGGTCGCCGTCGGAGACCATGAATCCCTGCCAGCCTTCGACCGCCCGGCGCATGGTGTCGTCATGCGCGGCATCGTGGCCGAGCGCGTCGAGGGCGATGATCCCCCACACCCACGGCGGCTGG
>DASYFU010000071.1:0-2693 GCA_036498225.1 Gaiellaceae bacterium
ATGCTCATGAGGCCGACGCCTGCGAGCACGAGCATCAGCCCCGCACAGCACACGACGCAGTCGACGCCGTGCGCGAAGCCCGAGTGCGCGGGGCGCCGGCAGCGGCGGAGCGCCGATCGCTTGACCGGCGTGAGCTCGTAGACGAGCCCTACCGCGACGAGCGACCACCACGGGATCGCCGGCAGCACGCGGTAGACGGCGTAGCCGGCGAGGCCGACCGCGATCCAGACCGCGAGATACTCGAGCGCCGCGACGACGGCGCCCCGTCCACGGCCGCGCACGAGCGCGGGTGCCGCGGACGGAAGCATCATTGCGGCGGTCATCGCCGACCACATGCCGACGAACGATGCGAGTGTCATCGGCGCCATCATGCGTACGGGATGGCCGGACTCCAGGCTCCGCGCCCGCCCGGCGTTCGATCGAGCATGAGCCAGAGCGGCCACATGAAGTCGACGTGCCGCGCGTCCTGGCCCTCCTCGCGCGGCGCGTCGAAGAGCTCGCTCGACCAGAAGTGGCGAATCTCCTCGCCCTCCTTCGTGAACACCGTGAGGATCGGCCACTGGTGCCCGGCCTCGTCCTCGGCGCCGTAGTCGCGGTTGTACGTCGTGTGCTGCGACGAGAGCAGCTGCGCATGCTCCCAGCCGCGTGCGGACGCGTGCGCACGGATGCGCTCGACCGGCGGCTTGGTGACGACCGCGAACGCGACTTGCGTCGTCAGCGCCGGAACGGCTCCGTCGATCGCGTCGATGATCGCCGAGCACGACGGGCACGGCGCCTCGAGCAGCTCGCCCCGTTCGGACGCGCGGAACATGAAGCTGTAGAGGAGGAGCGTCGTCTTGTCGCCGAAGAGCTCGGACATGCGGACCGTCCGCATGTCGCCGAGCCCGTCGGCCCACTCCTCGAACTCGTAGTCCTGGGTGATCTCTCCGCCGGGCGGGAGGGTGCGGCGCTTCGCGGCGACCGCCTCCTCCTGCCGTCGCAGTTCGGCCTCGGCGGCGAGCAACTCGTCGCGTGCCACGCGGTACTCCGTGCTCTCGTTCGGGAATCTCATGTGAACCTCCGTTCCAGGCTGTCGAAGCATCCGTTCCACCCACGCTCGTGCCGCGCCATCGCTTCGGGGGTGACGAGCCCGCTGTGGCGGAGCGTCACGAGCGTCGCGTCGCCGTCCTCCTCGAAGTCGATCTCGACGAGCGAGGTGGTCCCGCCCGTGTGGTCGTGACCCGCCTCCCACGTCCACGTGAAGGCGAGCCGCGTCGGCCGCCGCACCTCGACGTACTCGCCGCCGATGATCGTCTCGACGCCGTCCCCGTCGATCATCGAGAGCCGGTACGCGCCGCCGACGCGCAGGTCGACCTCGGCGATCCCGGTCCGGTGCGAGGGACCGGCAGACCACCACTCGGTCAGCACCTCCGGGAGCGTCCACGCGTCGAACACCCGCTCCGGGGTGGCCGCGAATCGGCGGCGCACCTCGATCATTCGTCCGCCGCCAGCCGCCGCTCGACGGCGTCGAAGGCCGCCTCCCAGATTGCGCGGTGCTGCTCGATCCACCGCTCGGCTTCGTCGAGAGACCTCGTTCGAAGCGTGAGCACGTGTGTCCGTCCCTCGACACGGCGCTCGACGACGCCGGCCTCCTCGAGCACCTTCACGTGCTTCGTCACCGCCGGCTTCGACACGTGCGACCCACGCGCTGCCTCCGCAATGGTCGCCGGCCCGTGCGAGAGCCGGTCGACGATCGAGCGCCGGACGGGGTGGGCGAGGGCAAGGAAGCTGCGGTCGAGACTGTTCACCTTGCGGTGAACAATACTCAATCGGTGCGCTGCACGTCCAGTAGGAGCTGCTCGAAACGGGGACCGTCGAGTTCCTCGACGGCCCGCTCGTATTTCTCCATCGCCCAGCCCCAGAAGTCGAAGTCGAGGTCGGAGATGCCGGCCTGGATCGAGCCCCACAGCGTCCAGCCGTACTTCGACATGAGGCCCCACAGCCGCGCGCGTGCGACCTTGTTGCGCAGCGGTCGCCCGTAGTAGCGCGCGACGAGCTCGTCCAGCTGCGCGAGCGAGAGGTTCGACTCGCTCCACACGTTGCCGAGCTCGAAGGACGGCTCGTTGTTGCCGGAGTACTCGTAGTCGATGAGCCGCATCTCGCCGTCGACGTCGATGAAGTTCTCCGCGAGCAGATCGTTGTTGCAGGGGACCGTCGGCTCCGGGCGCACGCGCATCGCGCGCTCGACCTCGCGGATCTGCGGCTCGAACGCCTGGTATCGCTCGGGTAGGCGAAAGCCGCGCTCGCGGACGATCGCGAGATAGCGCGGCTGGATCTCGAACATGTCGAAGTCGTGGAGGAAGCGGCGGCCGCCGTGCAGGCGCCGGCACGCGTCCGCGGCCGCGGCGAGGCGGTCGCCGCGGCGCATCTTGTCGGCGTCCATCACCTCGCCCTCGAGGAAGCCGAGGACGAGCGCATCGTGCTCCGGCAGCGCCGCGACGAACGGGGCGCCGACGCCGGTCTCCGCCGCCGCGACCGTGTTGTGCACCTCGTTCTCGCGGTCGATCGCGAGGAGGCTCGTGTCCTTCCCCGAGATCCGGACGACGTAGCAGCCGAACGCGGTCGTCACCTTGTAGTTCGTGTTCGTCAGCCCGCCGATCAGCGGCTCGATTGCCTGCGCATTGCGCAGCTCCGGGACAGCATGCAGAACGTCG
>DASYFU010000072.1:0-2054 GCA_036498225.1 Gaiellaceae bacterium
CGACTCCGGGGTCGAAGTGGTCGTCGGATTGAGGGAGGGGAGCTCGTCCCGCGCCGCCGCCGAGGAGGCGGGAGCGGAGGTCGCGTCGATCGCCGATGCAGTCCGCGGCGCGCAGGTCGTCTCGATGCTCGTTCCGGACCACGTCCAGAAGGGCGTGTGGGACTCTGACGTCGCACCGAACCTCGAACCGGGTGCGGCCGTGCTGTTCGCGCACGGACTCAACATCCACTTCGGCCGGATCGTGCCACCCGAGGGCCACGACGTGATCATGGTCGCGCCGAAGGCGCCTGGCCATCGTGTACGCGAGCTCTACGTCTCCGGTGCAGGCACGCCGGGTCTCGTGGCTATTCAGCAGGATGCGAGCGGGCGTGCTCTCCCGCTCGCTCTCGCGTATGGCGTCGGCATCGGTTGCGGCCGCGTCGGCTTGCTCGAGACGACGTTTGCGGAGGAGACCGAGAGCGATCTGTTCGGCGAGCAGGCCGTGCTCTGCGGCGGCGTTCCTGCCCTCGTGCAGGCTGGCTTCGACATCCTGGTCGAGGCGGGCTACCAGCCGGAGATCGCCTACTACGAGTGCCTGAACGAGCTGAAGCTGATCGTCGATCTGCTCTACGAAGGCGGCTACGAGTACATGCGCTACTCCGTCTCCGACGTCGCTGAGTACGGCGACCTCTCGCGCGGAATCCGCGTGGTCGACGACAGCGTGCGTGAGCGGATGCGCGGCATCCTCGAGGAGATCCGCACCGGCGCGTTCGCGAAGGAGCTCTTCTCCGACGATGAAGCGGGGCGGCCGAAGTTCGCCGAGCTCCGCGCTCGCGGAGACAAGGAATCAGCCGAGATCGAAAGGGTCGGGAAGGAGTTGCGCGCACTCGCGGGCGTGGAAGGCCTCCACGGGACGGAGCGCCTTGGCGTCAGTTGACGTAGGCGTTGCCCTCCTGGGATACGGCACCGTGGGCGCCTCGGTCAGCCGCATGCTGTCCGAGAGCGGTGACGAGATCGAGCGCGCAACCGGCCACCGACTGCGCGTCGTTCGCGCGCTCGTTCGCGATCCCGCGCTGGAGCGGAGCTTTCCCGCCGACGACGGCGTCCTGACGACCGACTTCGCGTCCATCCGCGACGACCCTTCCATCAACGTCGTGGCGGAGGTGATGGGCGGACTGGAGCCGGCGGGCGGCTACGTCCGTGAGCTTCTCCGGGCCGGGAAACCGGTCGTGTCCGCGAACAAGCAGCTCGTCGCGCGTGAAGGCGCCGAGCTGTTCGCCACGGCATCGGCCGCCGGAGTGCAGCTGCGCTTCGAAGCATCGGTCTGCGCGGCGATTCCCGTCGTCAAAGTGCTGCGCGAGTCGCTGATCGCGACGAACGTCCATCGGATCCTGGGCATCGTGAACGGGACGACGAATTTCATCCTCTCGCGCATGGAGCGCGAGGTCTCGTACGCGGATGCACTGGCAGAGGCGCAGGCGCTCGGCTATGCGGAGGCGGATGCGAGCGACGACGTCACCGGTGCCGACGCTGCCGCAAAGATGGCCATCCTCGCGACGGTCGCCTTTGGATCGCGCGTCGGGATCGATGAGGTCGAAACGCGCGGCATCACCGAGATCGAGCCTGCGCACGTCGCGGCAGCCGCCGATCTCGGCATGGTCGTGCGGCTCGTCGGCATCGCCTCGCTGACGAACGACGCGGTTGACGTGCGAGTCCAGCCGGCGTTCGTGCAGCGCTCGCATCCGCTCGCGACCGTCGACGGCGCGTTCAATGCGGTGATGATCCAGGGCGACGGGATCCGCGAGATCACGCTCGAAGGACCGGGTGCCGGCGGGACCGAGACGGCGTCCGCCGTCGTCGCAGACCTCGTGAGCGTCGTCGGTACCGCAGGCACCGGCTTTCTCCAGAACGACGCGTGCTGGCGGGAGCTCGAGCGGCTTGATCCGAATGCATGGCGCTCGCCGTTCTACGTGCGGCTCGACGTCGCCGACCGGCCGGGCGTGCTCGCGCATGCAGCGAGCCGGCTCGCCGCGCATGAAGTGTCCGTTGCGCAGATCGTGCAGCGTCTCAGTGAC
>DASYFU010000073.1:0-13412 GCA_036498225.1 Gaiellaceae bacterium
CGACGCGCGTGGCTGAGCAGCTGATCCGCCCGACCTGGCTCGTCGATCCGGAGGTGGAGCTGCGCCCGACGAAGAATCAGATCGACGACTTGCTCGGCGAGATCCGAAAGCGCGAGCAGGCCGGCGAGCGCACCCTCGTCACGACGCTGACGAAGAAGATGGCGGAAGACTTGACCGACTATCTGCTCGAGTCCGGCGTCAAGGCGCGCTACCTGCACTCGGAGATCGACACGCTCGAGCGCATCCAGATCATCCGCGAGTTGCGGCTCGGCGAATACGACGTACTCGTCGGCGTGAACCTGCTCCGGGAGGGGCTCGACCTGCCGGAGGTTTCGCTCGTCGCGATCCTCGACGCGGACAAGGAAGGCTTCCTGCGCGGGCGCACGTCGCTGATCCAGACGATCGGCCGCGCCGCGCGCAACGTCAACGGCCGCGTGCTCATGTACGCCGACAAGCAGACGGAGGCGATCAAGGAGGCGGTCGACGAGACGAACAGGCGTCGGTCGATTCAGCTTGCGTACAACGAGGAGCACGACATTACGCCGGCGTCGATCTCGAAGGGCGTCTCCGACATCGCCGAGTTCCTCTCGCTCGAGGCGCCGCACGTGCCGCGACGTCGACGCCGCGGCGCGTCGAAGGTCGAGGGGATGGATCGCGCCGAGCTCGAGAAGCTCGTCATCACGCTCGAGGAGGAGATGCTCGTCGCAGCCGAGGAGCTGCGCTTCGAGTACGCCGCGAAGCTGCGCGACGAGATCAAGGACCTTCGCCGCGAGCTGCAGGCGGTCGAGGCGACCGCATGATCGTCGGCGCAGTGACGTTCGGCACGGTCGTCGGCGTGCTGCTGTCCGCGTTCGTCACGGGAGCGCTCGCCCGGCTCGCAGTCCCCGGGCCCGACCCGATGCCGGCCTGGCTGACGGTCCTCGTCGGGCTCGGCGGGTCGCTCGGCGGCGGCGGGATCGCCTATGCGGCCGGCGCGCGCAACGCGTACGTCATCAGCCTCGTGGGATTCGGCGTCGCCATCGCGCTCGTCGTCGCCTACCGCCGCTTCGTGCAGCGCCGGCCCGTGCTCGGTCGCGATGCCTATCGGTTCCCCGAGCGCGGGATCGGCGTCGAGACGTATCGGGAACGGCTCCAGCGGGCCGGCATCGATCCGAACCGGATCGGGACGGCGGCCGCCCCGGCGGCGCCTGCTCCGACATCGCCCGCTGCGCCACCCGAGGAACCGACGGAAAACCCTGCGCACTTCATCCGCCTTCTCGACGAGCTGCACGATGCAGGTGTGCTCGACGACGAGGAATACGGCGCCGCGCGCACGCGCCTGCTCGAGCGTCTGCGACCCTAGGAGGCAGCGATGGTGCTCTGGTTCATTCTCGCCCTCGTTCTCGAGGCTTTGATCGTGGGTGGGCTTGCGCGTCTCGCACTGCCGGGCCCGGATCCGATGAGCATTCCGATGACGATCGGCCTCGGGCTTGCCGGCACCTTCATCGGCGGGATCGTCGCGTGGGCGTTCATCGGCCACGCGGGCGGATTGATCTTCGCAGTGCTCGGCGCAACCTTGCTGCTGTACCTCCACCGCCGCTTCGTCCAGCATCGGCCGCTGACCGGGCCGGGTGCGCGGCAGCTCCCGCCGCGCTAGCTGCCGAACGCGCGGCGAGCGGTAGGCTCCCAGTCGTCGCCGCGCCAGATGTGCGTCTCGACCGTGAGCGCGCGCCCGTCGATCTCGTAGACGTGCAGGCCGCGAGCCTCGCCGGTCCGGCGCGGGCGCGGCTGGCCGAAGCCCGGGGCGATCGAGACCACCACCGTCGGGACGTCGGGGCTCACGACCTCGAACTCGTGGCGCTCGCTCACCGCCGCCTGGTGAATGTGGCCGGCGACGATCAGGTCGGCGCCCGCGGCGACGAGCTCGCGAAGAACGTGGTTTCGCCGGGCGAGCGGACGCTTGCGCGCCGCGCGCCACGGCGCGCCGATCATGTGATGGTGGAACGCGACGACCCGGTACGCGCCGGGCGCCGCATCGGCGAGCCGCACGGCTGCCGTGCGCAGCTGTTCGTCCCGGATGCCGCCGCTCTGATGGCGAAACGGGCGCGCCGAGTTGAGCCCGACGACGTGGAGCGCCGCCGACGCGAACGTCGGCTCGGTCGTCCCCCAGACGCGCTCGAACTCCCGCCACGGTGCGGTGAATCGCGCGGGGAATGTGTACGGGAGGTCGTGGTTTCCCGGGACGGCGACCACGGGTATCCCGAGCGATCGCAGCAGGGCGGCTGCGCGCTCCAGCTCGCTGCGGCGCCCCCGGTTGGCCAGGTCGCCCGACGCGACGATCACCTCGGGCTGCACTCGGCCGGCGAGCCGGGCGAGCGCCTCCTCGACCTGTGAGTCCTCGCGTGCACCGACGTGAAGGTCGGAAACATGCAGGATGCGTGCGGGCACGAGCGAATGAGGCTATAGATTCCGGGAATGGGCGATGACTCGGCCGAGATATTCGATGACCTCTACCTCGGATTGAGGGCCGGCGGCGCGCTGCGCAAGCAGCGGCGCGGCGAGGCGCTGACGACCGAGGAGGAGGAGGCGCTCGGCCGCTGGCAGCGGCTGTCGACCTGGCGGAAGGCGATCGCGATCGGCGGCTTCGCCGTCGGCACCTTCGGGCTCGGCTTCACCCTCGGCGGCCTCGTGTTCGGCCGCTGGCGCAAGCCCGCGTAGTCCGCGCGTCTATTTAGGTACACGCGTCTAGCTCCGGGAGACCCACCTCCCTCCCCGTTGGCTCGAGCCTAGTCGTACTCGGCGCGCGCATGGTGACGAACGACGGCCGGGTTCGTGCCGGCTTTGTCAACGGCGTTCGCGTCGTTCAGCCTTCTGCGTCCTGCGCCGGGAAGAGCAGCGGTGGCACCTCCTGCTCGGCAGGATCAGCACCGCGCAGCACCACGTCGACGAGCGTGCTCAGGACCGCAGTGATCGGGATCGCGAGCAGGACGTAGAAGCCGCCGAAGAGAATCCCGATCGCGGTCACCGACACGAGCACGACGAGCGGCGAGATGCCGACCGCGTGCCCGAGCACGCGCGGCGCGACCAACAGATCCTCGAGCTGCCGCAGTGCGAGCACGGCGATGCCTGCACCGAGCGCAGTCTTCCAGTCGACCGTGAGCCCGACGCCGACCGCGATGATCCCGATGATGAGCGGCCCGACGATCGGGACGATCTCGAAAACACCTGCGGCCGCTCCGATGAGCAGCCAGTACGGCTCTCCGTCGAGCCAGAACGCGAACGACAGCAGCACGGCGACGAACACGATGAGCAGGAGCTCCCCGCGCACGAATGCGCCGAGCTTCTCGTCGATCAGCACCCACGTATCGCGCGTGACCCGTCGGTGTTTGCGTGGGAGCAGCGATTGCACGAGCCCGATCGCACGGTCGCGCTCGAAGATCCAGTACGCGCCGACCGCGAACATGAAGAAGATGCCGATCAGCACCTCGAACGCGGTCTTCGTCGCGGAGACGAGCGGATGGAAGACGTCGCCCACCGACGGCAGCTTCTTCAACCGCTTCTGCACGGCGACGAGGATCTCGTGCTTGATCCCGGTGGAATGCTTCGCCTGGTGCTGGAGCTGGCTCGTCGTGGTGGGGACGTTGCCGACCGCCTGTTCCACCTGCGAGAGCGCACGCGGAACGATGAGCCAGAGGACGAGCGCGATCAGCCCGAGCAGCGTGACGTAGTGGATGAGGACGCCGACGCTGCGCGGAATGCGAGCCTTGCGGTTCAGCCATTCCACGCCGGGCCGCATCGCCGCGGCGACGATGAACCCGAGGAAGAGCAGGGCGATGACCGCCTTGATCTTCCAGAGGGCGAGGGCGGCGACGACGATCGATAGCGCGACGAGCGTCGCCGTCGCCGCGCGGCGTGCAGTTCCGCTCATGGCGAGGGGTTTCTCGCCTCGCAGCGAATGACGCAAACCCATGGACGATCATGTCTACGTCGATGCGCGCCGGCACGGCGTCGTCCTGATCCGGCCGCTGGGCAGGGCTTTGGTGCTCTCCCTGCTCGGCGCGACCGCCTTTCTGGGGGGCTGGCCCGTGTCCGCCGCGGGCGCCGCGCTCCTCTGTATCGCGGCGATCGGCGCGGTCGCCGCCGTCTGGCGCTGGGATCGCACGCGGGTCGTCCTCACCGGCGAGAAGCTCTTCATCGTCCACGGCACCGTCCGCCGCCGGGCCGCCGCGGTCCGGCTGGAGAAGGTTCAGACCGTTGAGATCGAGCAGACTGTCCTCGGCCGCTTCCTCGGCTACGGCACCGTCGTCGCCGGGGATCTCGAGATCAGCTGCGTCGCGAAACCAGGCCAGATGCACGGCCTTCTGAACAGGGCTTTAACCGGAACCTAATCCCGCCGACATAGGTTGGCAGAGTGCTTCGTCTCGAACGACATCGGCTCGGCCCGCGGATCTTCGTCTTCGGGCTGCGCATCCACGAGTTCACGCTCGGGTTCGTCGTCCTCGCGGCCCTCCTCGTCGGCGCCCTGACCGGTGCCTGGGAGATGAGCAAGGCGACCCTCGGCGCGACCGCGGCCGGCTCGTGGCTCGTGATCAAGGACTGGCGAGACCTGTTCCCGGCCACGCGCAACACCGCCGCCTGGAGCATCCTGCCGCACCGGGTTCCGAAGGACTGAACACCCCCTTCCGAACACACGTTCGCTGAAGTACAATGGCCCTTCCATGGCTGCCGACGAGCTCGTCGTCCACGGCGCCCGCGAGCACAACCTCAAGGACATCACGGTCCGGCTGCCGCGGAACCGCCTCATCTGCATAACGGGGCTGTCCGGCTCCGGCAAGTCGAGCCTTGCCTTCGACACGATCTACGCGGAGGGCCAGCGGCGGTACGTCGAGTCGTTGTCCGCCTACGCGCGGCAGTTCCTCCAGATGATGGAGAAGCCGGACGTCGACCACATCGACGGCCTCAGCCCGGCGATCTCGATCGACCAGAAGACGACGTCGCGCAACCCGCGCTCGACCGTCGGCACGGTCACCGAGATCTACGACTATCTCCGCTTGATGTACGCCCGCGTCGGGCGGCCGCACTGCCCGATCTGCGGGAAGCCGATCGCAGGACAGTCGATCGACTCGATCGTCGAGCAGGTCCTGGCGCTGCCGGAGGGAACGCGCTTTACCGTGAACGCGCCGGTCGTGCGCGACCGGAAGGGCGAATACAAGGACGTCTTCGAAGAGCTCCAGCGCGAAGGCTTCACGCGCGTGAAGGTCGACGGCGAGCAGTACGTGCTCGAGGAAGGCGTGCCGCCGCTCGACAAGAAGTTCAAGCACACGATCGAGGTGGTCGTCGACCGCCTGGTGATGAAGGGCGAAGGCGAGCTGCGCCTGCGACTGACACAGTCGATCGAGACGGCGGCAGGCCTCGCCGACGGGATCGTCCTCGTCGACCCGCTCGACGGCGGCGAGCCGATGCTCTTCTCCGAGAACTTCGCTTGCCCCGACCACGGCGTGTCGCTGCCGGAGCTGCAGCCCCGGATCTTCTCGTTCAATGCGCCGCACGGCGCGTGCCCACGCTGCACGGGGCTCGGCTCGCAGCAGGAGATCGATCCCGACCTGCTCGTCCCGGATCCGTCCCTCTCGATCGACGACGGGGCGCTCGTCCCGTGGTCGGTCGGCGGCTCGTCCGGCTTCTACGAGGCCGTCATCCAGGCGATCGCCGACCGGTACGAGATCGACACGTCGAAGCCGTGGTCGGAGCTGAGCGAGGAGGAGCAGAACCGTTTCCTGTACGGCACCGACGGCGAGCGGGTGTACGTCCAGTACCGCAACCGCATGGGGCGGCGCCGCCAGTACATGTTGGCGTTCGACGGAATCGTGGCGAGTCTGCAGCGCCGCTACAAGGAGACGGACTCCTCGCAGCAGCGGGAGCGGATCGAGGAGTACATGTCGCTGCGACCGTGCCCGGTCTGCAAGGGCGCGCGGCTCAAGCCGGAGGTCCTCGCGGTGACGGTCGGCGGGAGGTCGATCCACGAGTTCACGCAGATGTCCGTCGCGCGCGCCCTCGGGGTCCTCGACGAGCTCGGCTTGACCGAGACCGAACAGCTGATCGGCCACCGAATCGTCAAGGAGATTCGCGAGCGGCTCACGTTCCTCGACGACGTCGGCGTCGGCTACCTCACGCTCGACCGTGCCGCCGCGACGCTGTCCGGCGGCGAGGCACAGCGACTTCGCCTCGCGACGCAGATCGGCTCGCAGCTCGTCGGTGTCCTGTACATCCTCGACGAGCCCTCGATCGGCCTCCACCAGCGCGACAACGCGCGGCTGATCGCGACGCTCGAGCGGCTGCGCGACATCGGCAACACGGTCGTCGTCGTCGAGCACGACGAGGAGATGATGCGCCGCGCCGACTGGCTCGTGGACATGGGGCCGGGCGCCGGCCTGCACGGTGGAGAAGTCGTGGCGGAAGGCCCGGCGGCGAAGGTCGCGCGCAACCGCCGCTCGGCCACCGGCCAGTTCCTCTCGCATACCCGCTCGATCGCGATTCCGGAGCGGCGGCGGGACGACCGCGGGAGCTTCGTCGTGCGCGGCGCGTCGCAGCACAACCTCAAGAACATCGACGTCGAGTTCCCGATCGGCAAGTTCGTCTGCATCACGGGGGTCTCGGGCTCGGGCAAGTCGACGCTCGTCAACGAGATCGTCTACAAGTCGCTCGCCAACCGGCTGAACAGGGCACGCGTCAAGCCGGGCGCGCACGCCGGCGTGGAAGGCATCGACGCGTTCGACAAGGTGATCGAGATCGACCAGAAGCCGATCGGTCGCACGCCGCGCTCGAATCCGGCGACGTACACCGACCTGTTCACGCACATCCGCGAGCTGTACTCGCTGACGCCGGAGGCGAAGGTCCGCGGCTACAAGCCGGGAAGGTTCTCGTTCAACGTCCGCGGCGGCCGCTGCGAGACGTGCAAGGGCGACGGGCAGATCAAGATCGAGATGCACTTCCTCCCGGACGTCTACGTCCCGTGCGAGACGTGCAAGGGCGCGCGGTACAACCGCGAGACGCTCGAGGTGCGCTTCAAGAACAAGTCGATCGCCGACATCCTCGACATGTCGGTCGAGGAGGCGCTGGAGTTCTTCGCGAAGATCCCGAAGATCCGCAGGCGGTTGCAAACGCTCCACGACGTCGGGCTCGACTACATCAAGCTCGGGCAGCCGGCGACGACCCTGTCGGGCGGTGAGGCCCAGCGCGTCAAGCTCGCCGCGGAGCTCTCCAAGGTGGCGACCGGCAAGACGCTGTACATCCTCGACGAGCCGACGACGGGGCTGCATTTCGCTGACATCGAGAAGCTGCTCGAGACGCTGCAGCGCCTCGTGGACGCCGGCAACACGATGATCGTCATCGAGCACAACCTCGACGTGATCAAGCAGTCGGACTGGATCGTCGACCTCGGGCCCGAGGGCGGCGAGGCGGGGGGCGAGATCGTCGCGGTCGGAACGCCCGAGGACGTCGCCGACGTCGAGGGCAGCTTCACCGGCGAGTTCCTCCGGCACGTGCTGCCGGCCGCCGC
The DNA here is from genome assembly GCA_036498225.1 of Gaiellaceae bacterium. Classification (GTDB taxonomy): domain Bacteria; phylum Actinomycetota; class Thermoleophilia; order Gaiellales; family Gaiellaceae; genus Palsa-739. Next base: position 7,535 of record DASYFU010000073.1, read on the forward strand.
CGTCGCGGCTTAGAGCACGGCTTGCGTCTGCGTGACGCGGGCGACGAGCTTGCCCGCGTCGTCGTACAGCTCGGTGTCGACCACGATCGTGCGCCGGCCCGTGTGCAGCGGCCGCGACACGGCGTTCACGTATCCCTCGCGCACCGGGCCGAAGAAGTTCGTCTTCGACTCGATCGTCGCCGTCCCGCCCGCACCGTCGGGCAGGTTGAGGAACGCGCAGAAGCCGCCGACGTTGTCGGCGAGCCCCATCAGCGCGCCGCCGTGCAGGATCCCGCCCGCAGTGCACAGGTCTGCGCTCCACGCAAGCCGCGCGCGCACCTCGTGCGGCGATGCGGACACCATCTCGATCCCGAGGAAGGCCGTGAATGGCGCAGCTGCGGCGACCTGCGCGGTGAGATCGGGATCCGCGTCCACGAATGTGAGGCTATCTTCCGGGCGTGAGCAGCGAAGCGGCGACTCCTGCGCTCGAGCGCTCCTGGTGGCTTCGCGCACCCGCCGTACTCGTCGCGCCTCGCGCCGTCTTCGTCTCGTTGCGCGACGAGTCGCGCGAGGCCGTCGAAGCGCGACAGGAGCCGATCACGGCGATCGCCGGGCTGGCCGGGATCGCCGGCGTGCTCGGCACGCCTGTCGCGCGGCAGCTGTTGAACGACGCGTCGATGTCGCTATCGCTCGTCCCGGTCTGGGCCTTCGTCGGCGGCATGGCCTACTCGCTCACCTTCTACTGGCTCGGCGGCGGACTGCTCTTCGGCGCGTCCCGTCGCCTCGGCAGCCTCGGATCGTTCCGGCGGTCGCGACATCTGCTCGCGCTCGCGTCCGCACCGCTCGCGCTCTCGCTCTTCACGTTGTGGCCGGTGCGCATCGCCGTCTACGGCGAGGATCTCTTCCGCACCGGCGGGAACGACTACGGCCGCGGCGACACGATCTTCGGCGCGATCAACTACGCCGTGTATGCGTGGAGCTTCTGCCTATTGATCGTCGGCGTGCGAGCCGTGCACGGATGGACGGTCGCCCGTGCCGTGGCTGCGGTCGCGATCGCCGCGGTCGTGCCGGCGCTCATCGTCGCCGCGTCGACGGTTTAGCCGCCTCCTCGAACTCCGCCAGCTCCTCGTCCGGCATCGCGTACGTGTGCTGCGGCTCGGGAAACGCGCCGCTGCGCACCTCCTCGGCATACCGACCGAGCGCCTCCACGATCGTGTCGCCGAGGTCGGCATAGCGCTTCACGAAGCGCGGCGCGTTCCCCTTGTAGTAGCCGAGCATGTCGTGCCAGACGAGCACCTGGCCGTCGCAGTCGGCGCCGGCGCCGATGCCGATCGTCGGCACCGACAGTGCGCGCGTGACGGCGCGCGCGACCTGAGCAGGTACGGCCTCGAGGACGACGCTGAAGCACCCGGCCGCCTCGAGCGCGCGGGCCTCGTCCACGAGCCGCCGCGCCTGCTCGGCCGTCCGGCCCTGCGCCTTGAAGCCGCCGAGCACCGTCGCGGTCTGCGGCGTCAGCCCGACGTGACCCATCACCGGGACGCCGGCGGACACGATCGCCTGCGCGCGGGAGACGGAGGTGCCTCCGCGCTCGAGCTTCACCGCGTCGGCGCCGCCGTCCTTCACGAGCCGCACCGCGTTCGCGACCGCCTGCTCGTCGGAGACTTCGTACGAACCGAATGGCATGTCGGCGACGACGAGCGGCCGCTTTGCGCCGCGTGTCACCCATTGCGTCATGAACACGATCTCGTCGAGCGAGACCGCGACCGTCGACTCCCGACCGTGCACGACCATGCCGGAGGAATCGCCGACGAGGATGAGGTCGACGCCTGCGGCGTCTGCGAGCCTGCCGCTCGGCGCGTCGTAGGCGGTGACCATGACGATCTTCTCGCCGCGCCGCTTCATCTCGCGCAGCTCCGGCAGTGGCAGCTTGCCTGCGGTCCACGAGGCGTAGCGCTGGGGCTTTGGCGTGTCGCTCACGAGAGCGCTCCTTTCACGACGACGTTGTCGATGAGTCGAGTCGAGCCGACGCGGACCGCGGCAGCGAGAACTGTCGCGCCGTCGAGGTCGAGCAGCTCGATGTAGTCGGGGTCGAGCCCGTTCAGCTGTGCGCGCGCCGCGGCCACCGGATCGGGAGCGCCGACCGCGCTCTCGAGTGCACGGGGCAATCCGAGCGCTCGCTCGCGCTCGGCCGGGGACAGGAGCACGTTTCGCGACGAGAGCGCGAGGCCGTCCTCGTCGCGCACCGTCGGTAGCACGCGCACGTCCACGCCCATATTCAGGTCGCGGGCCATACGGCGGACGACGATCGCCTGCCGCGCGTCCTTCTGACCGAAGTACGCGCGAGCGGGTCGGACGATCGCGAAGAGCTTCACGCAGACGGTCGCGACACCGCGGAAGTGGCCGGGACGCGCAGAGCCCTCGGCGCCCGTCTCCTCCGGGACGACCCAGGTCGAGAACCCGGCGGGGTACATCTCGTCCGGCGTGGGTGCGAACAGCACGTCGACACCGGCGCCCTCTGCGACCGCGAAGTCGCGCTCCTCGTCGCGCGGGTAGCGCGCGAGGTCGGCCCGGTCGTCGAACTGCGCGGGATTGACGAAGAGCGACACGACGACGACGTCGTTCTCCGCGCGCGCGGCGTCGAAGAGCGACACGTGGCCGGCATGAAGCGCGCCCATCGTCGGGACGAGCCCGACCTCTCCTTCGAGCCGGAGCTCGGAGATGGCGCGGACGACTTTCATGTCGCGAGCGCCAGCGTCGCGCCGGCGAGCGTCTCGTACAGATCGTCGAGCTCGGGACGTTCCGCGCGGATCGCCGCTCGGTGTGCCTCGATCGTCTCCCAGTCGCCGCGCGCGATCGGGCCGGTGAGCTCGAAGCCGTTCTCGATCGTGCGACGCATCAGCGGCTCGAGCGCCTCGGGCGGCGCGCCCGCGCTCTCGAACAGCTGCGTCGCCGCGCGCTGGAGGGTGACGAGATAGTTCGACGCGAACACGGCTCCTGCGTGGTAGAGCGTGCGCGCCTCCTCGTCGAGCTCGAACGGACGGAGCGCGAGCGTCTCCGCCAGCCAGAAGCCGGCGTCGCGTGCATCGACGCCCTCGGCGGTCACGCCTGCCCACGCGCCGTCGAGCTGCTCCGGCCCGCGCGCGCGCGTGAACGTCTGCAGGGGATGCACCGAGAACCGCCGCTCGTGGGGCGCGAGCGCGGCCAGCGGTGTCGCGCCGCTCACGTGGGCGACCCAGGGGCCGACCGGCAACGCTGCGGCGACCTCGGCGATCGCGCCGTCCGGAACACACAGGATCACTAGCTCCGGATCGCCGGAGCCCAGGTCGAGGCCGCGCTCGGACAGGCGACCGGCCACGGCCGCGCCGACGCGTCCCCTGCCGATGACATCGATTCGTGTGAGCACTTCGCCGCTCCAGCTCCGTAGTGGATGCCGGGCAGCCCCAAGTGTACCCTGAGGGCCGTGCCCATCTACGAATACGTCTGCATGGAGTGCGAGTCGCACTTCGAGGAGCTCGTCCGGGGCGACGAGCAGGTCACCTGCCCCGACTGCTCCGCCGCGAATGTCTCCAAGCAGTTCTCCACCTTTGCCGTCCACGGAGCGATGAAGCAGCCCTCGTTCGGCGGCGGCGGCGGAGGTTGCTGCGGCGGCTCCTGCGGCTGCGGGCACTAGTGGCCGAAAAGCTGACGCGCGCCGAGCGCGGGCAGCTCGAAGCGGAGCTGGCCGAGCTCGAAGGCCCGCGGCGGAAAGCTGCGGTCGAAGCGATCGCGACCGCCCGCGAGCACGGCGACCTGTCGGAGAACTTCGAGTACCACGCTGCGAAGAACGAGCAGGGACTGCTCGAGGCGCGCATCACGAAGCTGCGCGCGCGTCTGCACGACGCGGAGGAGCTGGACGAGTCCGAGGTCGCGGCAGGCGGCGTCGTCACTATCGGCTGCACGGTCGACCTCGAACGCGAGGACGGCGAGTCGATGACGGTCGTCCTCTCGAGCGTCGGCGGCGTATCGCCGGACTCGCCCGTCGGCCGGGCATTGCTCGGCCACGCCGAGGGAGATCAGGTCGTCGTCGAGGCGCCCCGCGGCGCCTGGCGGGCGCGGATCTCCAGCGTCCGGGCAGGGTCGTAGACTCACCGCCCGTGAGCGCGGTTCCCGTCGAGCACGTCGACGACCTCCAGGCTTTCGCCGCGTCGGTCGCGGGATGCACGCGCTGCCGGCTCTCGCAGGGACGGACGCAGGTGGTCTTCGGCGCCGGCAACCCGCGCGCCGAGCTGATGTTCGTCGGCGAGGCGCCCGGCTTCCACGAGGACAAGCAGGGCCTGCCGTTCGTCGGGCAGGCGGGAAAGCTGCTCGAGAAGCTGCTCGCCGGGATCGGCCTGCAGCGCGGCGACGTCTACATCGCGAACGTGCTCAAGTGCCGGCCACCGGGCAACCGCGACCCGCAGCAGGACGAGATCGAGGCATGCGAGAGCCATCTCTTCCGGCAGATCGAGCTGATCGAGCCGACCGTCGTCGCAACGCTCGGCAACTTCGCGACGAAGCTCCTCTCCGGCCGGCCGCTCGGGATCACGCGTGTGCACGGCCAGGAGCAGGAGACGACGCTCGGCGGGCGCAGCGTTCTCCTCTACCCGCTTTACCACCCGGCCGCCGCGCTGTACACGCCGGCGATGCTCAAGGTGCTCGAGCTCGACTTCGCGCGCATCCCGGACCTGCTCGGGCGCGCGCTCGAGCCGCTGCCGGAGCCGGAGCTCGCGCTCGTCTCCGCGCCTGCGCCGCCGGCGGAGCAGCTCGGGCTCTTTTAGTCGCACCGCGGAGCCGTAGTCTTCCGCCGGTGGCCGAGACCGTGACGAGCTCTCCGGAGGAGACGGAGGCGCTGGCCGCTGCGCTCGCCGCGCGCCTTCGGCTCGGCGACGTCGTCACCGTCTCCGGTGAGCTCGGGACGGGGAAGACGACGTTCGTGCGCGGCGCGTGCATCGCGCTCGGTGTGCGGGAACGGGTGACGAGCCCGACGTACACGATCGGCCACCGCTATCACGCGTCGGCGGGGGAGGTCTCGCACCTCGATCTCTATCGCTTCGCGGGCGTATCGGCGGCCGAATGGGGCGACCTCGAGCCGTACTTCGACGATGCGATCGCATTCGTCGAATGGCCGGAGGCGGGGGAGGGCGTCCTTCCTGCGCCGCGCTACCGGGTGCGGTTGCGGCATGCTGGGGACGCGCGAAGGGTGGTATCCATCGACGAGTGCTGACACTGGCGTTCGACACTGCCACGGGAGTTGCGACGAGTGCGCTCGTCGACGACGGGGAAGTCCTCGGTGAGCGCGCCTCGCGCGCGCAGACGCTGCTCGAGGACGTCGACGCGCTGCTGCGGCAAGGCGGCGCGCACCCGCGCGACCTCGACGCGCTCGCGGTCGGGATCGGCCCCGGCAGCTTCACCGGCGTGCGCATCGGCCTGGCGGCGGCGCGCGGGCTCGCGCTCGCGCTCGACCTCCGCGGGGCGGGCGTGTCGACGCTCGACGCGCTCGCCGCAGGCGCACCCGGCGCCGTCCCTGTCGTGGATGCGCGGCGCCACGAGGTGTTCGCGCTCGTCGGCGGCACGCCGGCGGTGCTCGGTCCTGCGGATCTCCTGGTGACGGCCGGAACGACGTACGTCGGCGACGGCGCGCTGCGCTACCGCTCCGAGCTCGAGTCGCGCGGCGCCGTCGTCCCTCCGGATACCGACGAGCGTCACCTCCCACGCGCACGCTTCCACGCTGCCCTCGCCGGCGAGCTGCGAGACCTGGACGAGATCGAGCCGCTCTACCTGCGCGTGCCGGATGCTGAGCGGAGCGTCCAGTGACGACGCTCGAGCTTCGCCGGCTCGGCATCTCCGACCTCGCCGCGATCGAGGAGATCGAGCGCCGCTC
>DASYFU010000074.1:0-13218 GCA_036498225.1 Gaiellaceae bacterium
TGTGGTCGATGTCCGGCCGCTCTTCGCGGTCGACTTTGATGTTGACGAACAGTTCGTTCATGAGGCGCGCCGTCTCGACGTTCTCGAACGATTCGTGCGCCATCACGTGGCACCAGTGGCACGCGGCATAGCCGACGGAGAGGAGCACCGCCTTGTCCTCGGCGCGGGCGCGCGCGAACGCCTCGTCGCCCCACGGGTACCAGTCGACCGGGTTGTCGGCGTGCTGGAGCAGATACGGACTGGTCTCGTGCGCGAGTCTGTTCATATGATCGACGCCATGAGCCGCTCGTTCGACGAGCTCGAAGTCGGCGCCGTCTATCGGAGCCGCTTCGGCCGGACCGTACTCGACGCCGACAACGTCTGGTTCACGCTGCTGACGATGAACACGAATCCGGTCCATTTCGACGCCGAGCACGCCGCCTCGACGGAGTGGAAGCGCCCGCTCGTCGACTCGACCTTCACGCTCGCGCTCGTCACAGGGCTCTCGGTCGCCGACGTCTCGGAGCAGGCGGTCAACCTCGGTTGGCGCGAGGTGCGGCTCCCGGCCCCGGTCTTCGCCGGCGACACGATCCGCGCGGAGACGGAAGTGCTGGAGAAGCGCGCATCGCAGTCACGGCCGGGACAGGGCATCGTCACAGTGCGGACGCGCGGGCTCAACCAGCGCGACGAGGTCGTGATCGAGTTCGAGCGAACGATCATGATTCCCCTTGCTGACGACTGAGCGCCTGCTGCTGCGGAAGCCGCGGCTCGAGGATGCCGAGGCGCTGCTGGCCGCGTACTCCGACCCGGAGACGATGCGGTACATCGGCGACGGCAGCACGACCGACATCGAGGGGATGCGCGCCGGGATCGAGAAGTGGCTCGCCCGCTGGGACGCGACTGGAATCGGCTTCTTCGTGCTCGAGCACGACGGAGTCGTCGTCGGCCGGGCCGGCTTTCTCGTCTGGGACCCCGAGACGTGGACAATCTCCGAGCTGGACGACGGCTCGGAGGTCGAGCTGGGATGGACGCTCATCCGAGAGCACTGGGGCTACGGCTATGCGACGGAGGCCGCGGTCGCGCTGCGCGACTGGACCGACCGGTCCCGCCTCATCTCACTCATCCAGCACGGGAACGAGCGCTCGGAGCGCGTCGCCGAGAGGATCGGCGAGCGGTACGAACGCGACGTCGTCGTCCGCGGCGTGCCAACGCGGCTGTACTCGATCGAGCGATGAGCTTCCAGCCGCTCGCAGGCAAGGTCGTCGTCGACGTCACCGCTTCGCTCGCGGGCCCGTACTGCACGCAGCTGCTCGCGGCGCTCGGTGCCGACGTCATCAAGGTCGAGCCGCCCGACGGGGACCACGCACGTGCGTGGGGCCCGCCGTTCGTCGGCGACGACGGCGCGCTCTGGTTCGCGGCGAACGCCGGGAAGCGATCGGTCGTCGTCGACCTCGCGCACGAGCACGAGCGCATGCTCGAGCTCGTGGACGGCGCCGACGTGTTCGTCCAGAGCCTCCGCCCCGGGCTGGCCGAGCGGCATGGCCTCGACGCGGCTTCGCTGCGCGTGCGAAAACCGGAGCTCATCCACGTGTCCGTCGGCGCGTACGCCGGCCGTCCCGGCTACGACCCGCTCGTCCAGGCGGCCACGGGGATCATGAGCGTCACGGGCGAGCCCGACGGGCCGCCGGTGCGCGTCGGCGTCTCGCTCATCGACTTCGCGACGGGGCAATGGGCTGCGATCGGCGTGCTCGCCGCGCTGCTGCGCGGCGGCGGCGCGACAATCGAGGTGTCGCTCCACGAGACTGCCCTCGCGCTGCTCGCCGGCCACATCGCCGGCGTCGCGGCAACGGGAGAGAACCCCGGCCGCCACGGCACCGCCTTCCCGCTGATCGCACCGTACGAGGTGTTCGGCGGCGGCCTGATGATCGCCGCCGGCAGCGACGCGCTGTGGCAGCGGTTACGCGGCGTGCTCGAGCTCGACGACGACCCGCGCTTTCGGACGAATCCCGACCGCGTGCGAAACCGCGACGCGCTGCGCGAAGCGATCGAGACGGCGCTCGCCGGGCGGCCGCTCGACGAGTGGGAACGGCTGCTCGTCGACGCCGGCGTCCCGGCCGCGCAGGTGCGCACGGTCGCCGAGGCAATGGTGGACGAGCACACGGAAGCGCTCGGGATCCTGCAGCGGCTCGGACCGGGTGTGACAGTCGCGCCGCCGTTTCGCATCGACGGCGAGCGCCCGCTCTATCCGAGCCCGCCGCCGGCGCGATAGACGTAGCCCTCGAGCTTCCGCCCGAGCAGGCCTTCGAGCCACTGGGAGATCGCGATGAGCGCGTCCAGATCGATTCCGGTCTCGATTCCCTCGCCGTCGAGGAGGTAGACGAGATCCTCGGTCGCGACGTTGCCCGTCGCCTTCGGCGCGTACGGGCAGCCGCCGAGGCCTCCGATCGACGCGTCGAGCAGGCGCGCGCCGGCCTCGATCGCGGCGAGCGCGTTCGCGTAGCCCGTGTTGCGCGTGTTGTGACCGTGGAATCCGTTCGCACCGGTCAGCGCGACGAGCGCGCGCACGTGCGACGGCGTGGCCACTCCGATCGTGTCCGCGAGGACGACCTCGGCGCGGCCGGAGAAGCGCGCCGCCAGATCGGACACGACACCCGGGTCCACCTTGCCCTCGAACGGGCAGCCGAATGCCACAGAAATCGTCACCGTCCGGGGCCAGACCCCCGCCATATCCACGATCGACTCGACAGTCGCGACTGCGTCCGCGAGGGACATGTTGCCGTTCGCCCGGTTGAAGGCTTCCGTCGCCGCGAAGGTGACGTTCATCCGGTCGAGCGACGTCGCCGCGAACCGCTCGAATCCACGCTCGTTGAGGACGAGCCCCGAGAGCTCCGCTTGACCGCGGTCGGCCGCGGCGACGACCTCCTCGGCACCCGCCATCTGCGGGACGCGGTCGTCGCGGACGAAGCTGACCGCTTCGATGCGCGGCAGTCCGGCCGCAGCCAACTTTCCGATCAGCTCGGCGCGAACGGCGGGCGCCAGGGACTCGGGCTCGTTCTGCAGCCCGTCCCTGGGCCCGACGTCGCAGATGGTGACCCGCGTCACGCGGTTACGGTAGCGGCCTCCCCGTCGAGCGGAACGTCGACTGTCTGCCGGCGCACGCCGCTCCCAAACCAGTAGCCGATGAGCCCGAAGAGCACGATCACGCCGAGGGTGCCGAGCGTCAGCGCCTCGAACTCCCCGCGACCAACGCCCCACGTTCCCTTGAAGTCGTACGGGACATGGAAGACCTTCTCGAGCGTGTCGGGGAATACCGCCTCCCACGACCCGAGCGCGATCCATCCTGTCGTGAGCAAGGTGGACGCCCAGATACCGATCTTGCCCCACGGATGGACGTACGGGCGATACACGTGCCCGTGCGAGTACCGCAGCTTCAACACAGCCGGGAAGATCCAGAGGTAGGAGAGGAGCGTCGTGCTGATGGCGATCGTGAGGACGACGTAGAACCTCGAGTCTGTCCCGCCCTTGAACGCCGCTATCGCGACGAAGGAGAAGATCGTCGAGACGATGCCGGACATCATGTTCACGCGCACCGGCGTCCCCAGCTTCCTATTGAAGACGCCGAAGAATGGAAAGAATGCGCCGTCGTATGACGCCACTGCCTGGATGCGATCGGAGCCGATCATCCAGACCGCGCCGGAGGTGACGAGCGCGCCGATGAAGCAGAGCGTCATGACGATGAGGAGCGCGTGCGCCGCGCCCCCATAGACACCGTGGAAGGCGACGGTGACGGCCGTGATGAAGCCGGAGATTCCCGTCACCTGCTTCAGCGGAAGGACGAGCAAGATGCAGAACACGGGCACGACGTACATGAGGACGCCGGTGATGCCACTGCGCAGGATGGAGAGCGGCACGTCCTTCTGCGGGTTCTCCATCTCCTCGGCGGCGCCGTTCTGCAGCTCGAACCCGACGTAGTTGAAGAGCAACACGGGTACGAGCCCGAAGAACACAGCCTTCGTCGGACTGAAATGCCCCTGGAAGTTCGAGAAGCCGTGTTTCGCCCCGTAGATGATCATCGTCAACGAGAAGAACCCGAGTACCACGGCGCGCAGGATTGCGCCGAAGTTCGGTATCCACTTCCCGTAGCGCAACGAGATGATCGCGACGCCTATCGACAACCAGATGAAGACGAAGCAGAAGAAGTAGGCGCCCGGAGTGCTGCTGCCGATGCCGAAAATGTTCGCCTTCCACGCGTTGAGGCTCGTAAATGCGAGCGAGCCACCGACCCACAGCGGGTTCGTCACCCAGTAGAGGATGGCCGCGATGCCGCCGTGCAGGCGTCCGAAGGCCATTTTTGTCCACTCGTACGGGCCGCCCTCCTGCGTGAAAGCGCTCCCCACCTCCGACATGAGCAGCATGTACGGGGCGACGAAGAGGACCGCCGTAACGAGGAGCCAAACGAACCCTTCTGGACCGTTCTTCGCGACAGTGCCGAGCGTGTCGAGCCCGACGAACGCGCAGATCGTGAAGAAGACCATGTCGAAGCGGCGAAGCGACTTGATCAGCTTCCGCTTTTCCTGCAGAGCGAGCGTCGTCGTCTGCTCGACTTCTACTGCGTGCGTTGCCATGCTTCGGTCAACACCTCCCCAAGGATTCCGGTCATTTCGTCGAACTCCCGTTGCGTCGCGATGAGCGGTGGCGAGATCTGGATCACGGGGTCGCCGCGGTCGTCTGCCCTGCAAATGAGGCCCTTCTCGAAGAGTCGAGGCGAGAGGAAGCCGCGCAGCAGCGTCTCGCATTCGTCGTCGTCGAAGGTCTGCCTCGTCTCCTTGTCCTTCACGAGCTCGAGCGCGTAGAAGAAGCCTGTCCCGCGCAGGTCGCCGACGATCGGCAGATCGAGCAGCTGCGCGAGCGTCGATCGGAGCGCGTCGCCGTTGTCGCGCACGTTCTCCACGACGCGCTCGCGCTTCATGATCTCGATGTTCTTCAGCGCGATCGCGCACTGGACGGGATGCCCGCCGAACGTGATGCCGTGCGTGTACATCGACGCCTCGCTCATGAACGGCTCGACGATGTGATCCGCGGCGATCACCGCTCCGATGGCCGCATACGCGGACGAGAGGCCCTTGGCGCAGGTAACAATGTCCGGCCGGATGTCGTACAGCTCGGAGCCGAACCAGGAGCCGAGGCGGCCGAAGCCGGTGATGACCTCATCCGCACACAGCAGGATCCCGTAGCGGTCGCAGATCTCTCGGACGCCGCGCCAGTACCGCGCAGGCGGCGTGAACGAGCCGCCCGCGTTCTGCACCGGCTCCATGATCACCATCGCGACCGTCTCCGGGCCCGCCTGCACGATCGCCGAGTCGAGATCCTCGAGCAGGAATGCGGTGAACTCCTCCTCCGTCTCGTCAGCCGGACGGTGGTAGCGGTTCGTGTTGCGCACGTGGATGACGTCCGGGACGAGCGGCTCGAACGGGGCGCGCAGCGCCGCGATGCCGTTGATGGAGAGCGCGCCCATGGTCGTGCCGTGGTACGCGAGCCGGCGGGAGACCGCCTTCCAGCGGCGCTCGCCGCGCGCCTGGTGGTACTGCCGTGCGAGCTTCCACGCCGACTCGACCGCCTCGGATCCGCCGGAGACGAAGAAGACGCGGTTCAGGTCGCCCGGTGTGAGCTGCGCGATCTCGTGCGCGAGCTCGATCGCACGCGGATGCGCGTACGACCAGTTCGTGTAGAACGGCAGCTCGCGCATCTGTGCAAGCGCGGCCTGGCCCATCTCCTCGCCGTACGAGTAGCCGACCTGGACGGCGAAGAGGCCGGCGAGCGCGTCGAGGTAGCGGTTGCCGTCGATGTCCTCGAGGTAGCACCCGTCGCCGCGCACGATGATCGGCGGCTCGTGGCCGCCCATGCGCGTGAAGTGGAGCCAGAGGTGGTTGCGCGCTGCCTCGCGCAGGTCAAGCGCCACGGGTCCCCCAGTCGTAGAGCTGCTTCCACATCTCGAGATAGAAGAACGTCTCCGTCGACACGACGCCGTCGAGGGCGCGCATCCGGTTCGTCAGGTCGAGAAGCTCGCGCCTCGTCGCGGCGACGACCTCGACGACGATGTCGAACTGGCCCGCGACGATGACGACGTAGTCCGCCTCGTGCCAGCGCGAGATCTCGTCGGCGACGCGCTCCGGCGGCCCCGACGTCTTGACGCCGACGAGCGCCTGGTCGAAGCCGAGCCCGAGCGGGTTCGTGACGCCGACGACCTGGAGGATCCCCGCGCTCGTCAGCCGCGCGTACCGCGCGCGGATCGTCGCCTCGGACACGCCGAGGCGCACGGCGATGCGCCGGAACGACTCGCGCCCGTTCGCCTGGAGCTCCTCGATGATGCGCCGGTCCAGGTCGTCGACCGTCCGCGCCGGGGCGACCGGGCCTCGCGGCGGCTCGAGCTTTTCGGCGTCCACCCTGCGCAATGCGCGGGAGTCGTACCAAGAAATGACGCATTCCGTCAATGGTCTTGACTTTTGGCCGCGAATCTCAGATGTTGCGACCATGCCGAGGACTCCTCTTCTCCGTGCCCTGCGGCGGCTCGCGGACGACAACCGCGAAGCCGACCGGCTGGGGATTCCGGTCGCCGAGCTGCAGGGCCGGCGGGCCGAAGTCGCCGCGTACGACCGCGGCGAGTTCCTGAAGCGCGCCGGCGTCGCCGGCGCCGGCGTGATGGCCGGCTCCGCGTACTTCGCCGAGCACGCCCACGCAGCTCGAGGCGGGACGAGTGCGCGCGTCGCCATCATCGGCGGCGGCATCGCGGGCCTCTCGGCCGCGCTGACGCTCAAGGACCAGGGCGTCTATGCAGACGTGTACGAGTCGTCGGGCCGCATCGGCGGCCGCATGCACTCGGACTGGACCGAGTTCGGGACCGGCTTCTGGGACAACGGCCAGCAGGCAGAGCTCTGCGGCGAGCTGATCGACTCGGGGCACAAGACGATCCAGGCCCTCGCGAACCGCTTCAAGCTCCCGATGGTCGACCTGATCAAGGCGCAGCCGAGCGGGACCGAGGACACGAACTGGATCTTCGGCTCCGACTACACCCCGGCGCAGGCGGCCGCCGACTTCAAGCCCGTCAACACGATCCTGCAGAAGCAGCTGACCGATGCCGGCTATCCGACGCTGTACAACAGCTCCACGCCGACCGGCCAGATGCTCGACCAGATGTCGCTGCACGACTGGATCGCGAATTACGTCCCCGGTGGACTGAGCTCGAAGTTCGGCGCGCTGCTCAACAACGCGTACAACGAGGAGTACGGCGCGGAGACGACCGACCAGTCCTCGCTCAACCTCATCTACCTGATCGGATACCAGGCAGGCGGGTTCAACGTCCTCGGGCGGTCCGACGAGCGGTTCCACATCGCCGGCGGAAACTCGAACCTGCCGATCGCGATCGCGAACTCGCTGCCGAGCGGGAGCGTCCACCTCGGCTATCGCATGTCGTCGATCGCACTGAACAGCGACGGCTCGATCAAGGTCTCGTTCTCGAACGGGACGTCGATCACGGCCGACGAGGTGATCCTCTGCATGAGCTTCTCCGTGCTGCGGACGCTCGACTACTCGAAGGCCGGCTTCGACACCCTCAAGAAAACGGCGATCACGCAGCTCGGGTCGGGCCGCAACGCGAAGCTGAACGTCCAGTTCAACTCGCGCATCTGGAACGCGCAGGGCAGCACCGGCTCCATCTACACCGACCTGCCGTTCCAGACCAGCTGGGACGTCACGCGTGCCCAGTCGGGAGCGACCGGGATTCTCGTCGAGTATCCCGGCGCGAATACCGCGCAGTCGCTCGGCCAGTCGAATCCGTACACGACGACGGCGAACAACCCTGCCGTGACGAAAGCCGCGCAGACGTACCTTCAGGAACTCGAGGCCGTCTATCCCGGCATCAGCGCGCAGTGGAACGGCAAGGCGATGCTGTCGACGCCGTTCACCGATCCGAACCTCCTCTGCTCGTACTCGTACTGGAAGCCCGGGCAGTACACCGGCTTCAGCGGCTACGAGAAGATGCGCCAGGGGAACATCCACTTCGCCGGCGAGCACTGCTCGATCAACTTCCAGGGCTTCATGGAAGGCGGCGCGCAGGAGGGCATCCGCGCGGCGAACGAGGTTCTCGGCGACCTGAAGTAACTACACGCCGTAGGCGGTGACGTGTTCGGGTACCACCCGTACCCGGACACGTCGCTGGCCCTCGACGTACGGCCAGGGCTTGCCGTCGTACTTCCGGCTGAGCCGGTCGATCTGCTCCTCCGCCCCGTCCGTCGTCAGCTCGGCGAGGCCGTCGACGGCGACCCAGTGGTAGAAGTCCGGCGCCGTGACGAGGACCGAGATGCGTGGGTCGCGCTCGAGGTTCCCCGGCTTCGCGCGGCCGTAGGCAGTGTTGAACGAGACCGTGTCGCCGTCCCGTTCCACCCAGACGACCGTGGTCTGCGGTGAGCCATCGGGGCGGAGCGTCGTGACGACGCCGAAGTAGAGCTCGTCGAAGAGCTCGAGCTGGCTCTCGGTCAACGGACCTCTCACGGCTGTGTAACCGTATAGGGACGGTGTCCTCCAACGTGGGTGCCCTCAGGCTGGACCTGCCGGTGGCCGGCGACCGGACTGAGCGCGCGCTCATCCGGGACGCGCAACGCGGGTCCGTGGAGGCGTTCGAAGAGCTGTTCCGGAGCCATTGGCCGCGCGCGTATCGTGCAGCGCTCCTCGTCGTCGGCGACGCCGCGGCCGCCGAGGACATCGCCCAGGAGTCGTTCCTCGCCGCGGTGCGCGCGCTCGACCGGTTCGACCGGCGGCGCCCGTTCGGCCCGTGGCTGCACCGCATCGTCGTCAACCGCGCGATCGACTGGGCGCGTGCGCGGGCGCTCCGCCGCGAGACGTTCGGGGACGGCCCGGAGCCCGTCGCCGCCGAGCGCGATGAGCCTGTGCATGCGCGCTCGCTGGCGGCCGGCCTCGCGCTGCTGCAGCCGGAGCAGCGTGCGGTGATCGTCCTGCGGTATCTGCTCGAGTACACGCCGGGCGAGATCGCGCGGCTGCTCGACCTGCCGCGCGGCACCGTCAACTCGCGGCTGCGGCGCGGCCTCGACCGGCTCCAAGAGGCGGTGCGGGAGTGAAGCGGCTCTTCGACGCGATGCCGGCCGACGCAGAGGCCGAGGAGCGTGCGTGGGACGTGGTCGGCGCCGCGTTCGCCGCGCACGAGGTACGGCGGCGCCGGCGGAGCCCCGTGCTCCTCGTGGCTGCAGCGGGTATCGCAGCGGTGGTTGCAGCGGCGCTCTCGCCGCCCGGCCGTGCGGTCGTCAACGCGGTTCGTCGCTCGATCGGCATCGAGGGCGCGCAGCCGGCGTTGTTCAAGCTGCCATCTCCGGGCCGCCTGCTCGTCAGCGGCGCCGGCGGAACGTGGGTCGTCTCTGCAGACGGCTCGACGCGCCGCCTCGGCTCGTATCCGCAGGCATCGTGGTCACCGCATGCGCTCTTCGTCGTCGCGGCGACCGGCAACGAGCTGTCCGCCGTCGAGCCGTCGAGCGGCCGCGTCCACTGGCAGCTCGCGCGACCGGGAATCAGCCTCCCGCGCTGGGGTGGCACGCGCACCGACACGCGCATCGCCTACCTGACGAGCAACTCCATGCACGTCGTCGCGGGCGACGGCACCGGTGACACGCGACTGTCGGAGTCGGCACGCGTGGCTCCCGTCTGGCAACCGGGAACGACCAAGCACGTCCTCGCGTACGTCGACGCCCGCGGGCGAATCCGGATCGGAGCTCGGATCGTCTCCCAGCCGTACGCCGGCGCACGCGCGCTCGCGTGGTCGCCCGACGGGAAGACACTCGCCCTCGCCACGCGCGGCGGGGTCGTGGAGCTCACGGTCGCAACCGGGCGTACGCACATGGACCGCGTCGCCGGCGTGCGCGCGCTCGCGTTCGCCTCCGACGGGCGGCTCGCGCTGCTGCGCGGGAACGGCGTGCTGCTGCTCGCCGACGGCCATGCGCGGACGCTCTTCGTCGCACCCAGCAGGCTGGACGGGCTCGCCTGGTCTCCGGACGGGCGCTGGCTCCTTTCGTCGCTGCCACAGGCCGACCAGTGGGTCTTCGTGCAGACGCGCGGCGCGCATCGCGTGCTCGCCGTCTCGCACATTCGGCGGCAGTTCGGCGGTGAGCCTTCGCTTGACGGTTGGGCCCCCGGCGCCTAACCTTCGCGGCGCCCAGGTTCCCCGGCGAGAGGAGGTCGACAACATGACGACTGTGTGTGCCGCCTCCTTGGTCTTCCTGACCTAAGCGCCGGCGCTCCTTCGCAGGGACGCGCGGCGTCCCTTTTCATCCCGAAGGAGATCAGCGTTGCCTGGAATCGATTTGCGCGCGCTCGGCTGGAACGCCGAGCTCGCGGACAGTCTGGAGCAGGGCGTCGAGCCCGGCCGCGTCGTCGCCGTCCACCGTGGTGCGTACGACGTCGCGACCGCGCACGGAAATGTTCGTGCGCGGCTGCCGGGGAGGTTCGCATACGACGGCGTGGACGTCGCGGTCGGCGACTGGGTCGGCATCGCCGGCGCAATGGTGCGCGCCGTCTTGCCGCGGCGCAGCGCGATCATTCGGAAGGCGTCGGGGCTGACGTCCGAGTCGCAGACGCTTGCGGCGAACGTGGACGTCGCGTTCGTCGTCACCTCTCTCGGCCCCGACCTCGAACCGCGCCGCGTCGAGCGCTACCTCGTCACGATCTGGGAGAGCGGCGCGACACCGGAGATCGTGTTGACGAAGGCCGACCGGATGGACGATCCCTGGCCGCTCGTCGCCGAGGTGGAGGCCGTGGCGATCGGCGTTCCGGTTCACGTCGTCTCGGCGGTCAGCGGCCAGGGCTGCGACGCACTGCGTGCGCGCATCGCGGACGGGACGACGGCGGTGCTCCTCGGATCGAGCGGCGTCGGCAAGTCGACGCTCGTGAACCGGTTCGCCGGCCGCGAGCTCATGGCGGTGAAGGAAACGCGGGCCGACGACGACGAAGGGCGGCACACGACGACGCATCGCGAGCTCATCCTGCTGCCGGGCGGTGGGCTCGTGATCGACACGCCGGGGCTGCGCGAGCTGCAGCTGTGGGACGGCAACGCGGGCGCGGTCGAGACGGCGTTCGGGGACATCGAGGAGCTCACGCTGCAGTGCAGGTTCACGAACTGCGCGCACGCGACCGAGCCGGGCTGCGCGGTCCAGGCAGCCCTACGCTCGGGAGCGTTGTCGCGTGAGCGGCATGAGAGCTGGCTCAAGCTGCAGCGCGAGTTGCTGGCGATCGCCAAGCGGTCCGACGCGCGCCTGCGGCGCGAGGAAAAGCGCAAGTGGCAGCTGCGCGCCCGGGAAGGACGGTCGCGCGCTAGGCGAACGTGATGAGCGGCTGGCCCATGAGCTTCACGCCGGCCACGCAGTCGGCGCGTGCCGAGGGTGAGTGGAGGCTGGGGCATCCTGTCTTCGCGAACGACCCGTTCGTCATCACGCCCATTGCAGTGCCGAGCCAGACGAAGCACGCCGCCTTCGTGCCGGCCGGAAGCGTGCCGCACCGCCCGATGAACGATACGAGCGAGCTGAGCGACGGCGGAATGTCCACGTACCCGACGCCGTGCAGACAGGCGACGACGTCATTGGCCGGCAACCGGCGACAGACGTCGAACTGGACGCCGGGGTCGGAGCTCGAGATGACGGATGCAGACGCGACGCAGCCGAATCGCTGCTGGCCGCGGAGCCCCGTGCAGAGTGTCTCGATCCGGCTCGCCGAGCTCGGCGTGCGTTTCGGCGGGATCGTGACGTAGTA
The DNA here is from genome assembly GCA_036498225.1 of Gaiellaceae bacterium. GTDB lineage: Bacteria > Actinomycetota > Thermoleophilia > Gaiellales > Gaiellaceae > Palsa-739. Next base: position 11,785 of record DASYFU010000074.1, read on the forward strand.
CCGGAACCAGCACGCGACCGCGTAGGCCGAGGGCTCGCGCGCGCACAGCTGCCGCGCGGTCCGCGGCAATCCGTGCGTGTACTTCGCACCGTCCTGCCCGCTAAGGCCGAGCCAGTAGTCGTGGAATGCGCCCTGCACGCAATCGAGTGCCTGCGGGCCGAGCGCGTTGCACGACTTCAGGCTGTACGAAAGCTGTCCGTGGTAGTAGCGCATGTACGCGTGGCCGAGCGCGTGGTAGCACGAGTAGTTGCGGAACCTCGTCGGCGCCTTGCTACAGATCGCGTTCGCGCCCTTCGGGCCGCCGAGCGTTATCGCCGAGCTCAGGCCCATCACGAGACCCATCCCGAAGCCGGCCGAGCATCCCGGATCGTTCGAGTGCGGCAGGTATTGCTGAAGCGTCTCGAGCGTGACGTGGTGCACGAGCGCGTAGTCGCGGCCGATGACGTGCATCATCATGTGGCAGCTCGCCGCCAGGTAGCCGCCCGTGTTCCGCGAGAGAATGTCGAGATCGGGAAGAAGAAGCGCCGGGTTCTTCGACGCGAGGACGACGCGCTTCATCCCGTCGAGGTAGCAGTTCCACTCCTTCAGCTCCTTGAACTTCAGGCACTGCGGGAGGTATCCGCCACCGGCGCCTTGAATGTCCGGCTGGTTTCCGTTGCCGGCGGTCACCGAGGCCGGGCCGACGAGCGCGACTGTCGCCACGAGTGCGGCGAGGACGACCAGTCTTCGCGTCACGCGTGCGTCTGCGAGTCGACCAGGTCGAGCGGGCGCACGATCTCGGCGAAGTGACACGCCGATGGGTGGCCCTGACCACGGTCGACAAGCGCTGGTTCCTCCTCCGCGCAAATCGGCTGCGCCTTCCAGCACCGGGTACGGAAGTGGCAGCCCGACGGCGGATTCGCAGGGCTCGGAACGTCGCCCTCGAGCACGATCCTCTTCCTCCGCCCGCGTTGAGACGGCTCCTCGATCGGAACTGCCGAGAGCAGCGCCTGGGTGTACGGATGAGCCGGCTGGTTGTAGATCTGATGCTTGTCGCCGATCTCGACGATCTTGCCGAGGTACATGACCGCGACCCGGTCGGAGACGTGGCGGACGACGGAGAGATCGTGCGCGACGAAGATGTAGGTCAACCCGAAGTCGCGCTGGAGGGACTCGAGCAGGTTGACGACCTGCGCTCGAATCGAGACGTCGAGCGCGGAGACGGGCTCGTCGAGGATGATCATCTGCGGGTTCAACGCGAGCGCGCGCGCGACGCCGATGCGCTGCCGCTGGCCTCCGGAGAACTCGTGCGGGAACCGGTTTGCGTGCTCGGGCGAGAGGCCGACCGTCCGCAGCAGCTCGTCCACCCGCTGGCGTCCGCGCTGGCCCTTGTACGAGCCGTGGATCCGCAGAGGCTCGCCGATGATGTCGCGCACCGTCATCCGTGGGTTGAGC
>DASYFU010000075.1:0-5981 GCA_036498225.1 Gaiellaceae bacterium
GCGACGAGCGCGCCGAACGGCGACAGGAGGACGACCGAGCCGGCCGTCAGTACCCCGTCCCCGGTTGTCCGCCGCCTGCGCCCTTGTGCCCCTTCGCCGGCCCGCCGGACGTGTTGTTCGACCCGGTGCGGGAGCCCGTCGCGACGAGGTAGCGGAGCAGCAGCTCGAGGTCGTACTTCGCGTCCGTGTTGGCGGGGTTCTCGGTGACCGCGCTCTGGAAGTCGGCGACGGCTTGATCGACCGGAGCGGGCGCGCCGGCTCCATGCTGGCGCGTGTCCGCGAAGGCAAGGATGCCGAGCATGAGGTCGGCATCAGAGTCGCGCGCCCGGTCGGGTCCCGCCGCGAGCCGCGTGAGGATCCCCTCGAGCGCGCCGCGCTGCAGCGATTCCGAATACCCGTTGTCGACGCCGTTGCCGAGCGACCGCACGTAGACGAACTGCTTCGCCGCCGAGCGCAACGCGAGCTGATCCGACAGCCCGAGGATGCCGCGCGCGACGTGGAACGGCAGCACGGTGCCGGCGTGCCAGTTCGCGCTCGCCGGCGACTGCGCGAATTCGGCATCGCCGCGCGCGACGGCCGTCCGCCAGCCGCTGACGTCGGCTGCGAGCAGGCCGGCGACCACCGCAGCTCCCAGCAGCACGATGACGACGGTGACGCGCCTCCCGCTCATGCGGGGCTTCCCCAGGAGAGACGCGCTCCCCAGAGCTCGCTCACGCTCAGGAGCGCAGCGACGAGCACGGCCAGGACGACGAAGAGCGTCGGGAAGCTCGTGTGCGGGGTCGCGGGCGCGGTGCCCGGCGTCGACAGCCCGGCCGGGATGATCGAGCTCGCCCTCCCGATCAGTCCCTTGAAGCGCGCGACGTCGCTCGGCGCAGGATTGAGCGCGATCACACGCAGCCGAAATCCGCCGACCTGGTACTCGTTGAGCACGGTGTTGAGCCGTTGCAGGTCGTTCGGGTCGTCGGCGAGATCGCTGATCAGGACGACCGCCGGATGCTTCGTGTGGCTGCGCAGCTCGATCGTCCGGGCGAGGTCGAGACCCTGCGAGATCTCCGTGCCGCTCGTGAACGTCGCGCTCCACGGATTGACCGTGAAGGTCGGCTGCTCGCCGCGCGGGACGCTCGTCGGCACGGCGAAGTAGCGCGCGATCGGCGTCAGGGCCGACGCCGGTGTCCCGGGGGGCAGCGCCTCGTATGCGACGTTCGAGAAGACGACGAGGCCGTACCGTCCGCCGCGCGCGACGAGCGACTGCAGCGTCTCGTGGATGCGCGAGTACGTGTCCTGCGTGATGCTCGCCGACAGGTCGAGGACGACGACCCCGCCGGACTGCGGCGCGAGGATCGGCTGCTCCGTGGCGTGCGGTCGCAGGACCGAGAGCGCGGCGAGAACGACGAGCACGACGAGCGCGAGCCCGAGCGCCGCGCGCACGATCCACGTGCGCCTGGCGAGAGGCTCGAACGACCCGGTTCCCGCGTAGGGGATCGAGCTCACGCGCGCAGCTCCGCCTCGACCTCGTCCGCGAGCGCCAACACTTGCGGCCCCTCTGGCGGCTCCTCGGCCCAGGCGACCGCGTCCGCGGACGCTGCCAGCGAAGCGTCTCCACGCTCGTCGAGGACCTCGGAAAGGAAGCCGAGCGCCTTGCGGCGGTCGGCCGCGGAGGGACGACCTGCCGCCTCACGTGCGTATGCAAGTGCGATCTCGAGCGGCGTGCGGCGTGCCGCAGCTCCTTGCCGGCGACGCGTGCGATAGCGCGCAAGCTCGCGAACGATGAGGAGCATCGCGACCGCGGCGAGCAGTCCGGCGATCGCCGTCAATGCTTCGGTGAGCGGACCGGGCGCGATTGTGAACTTCACCGCCGGAAGCCCGCTCGGGCCGACGAACTTCGGTGTCGCGCTCGCGAGAGCCGCCTTGTCGAGACGCGACGAGACGGCGAGCGGGCTCCACGTCGCACGGGTCGTCACCGCGTGAGCACCGGCGAGGGCGCGCACGGTCGCCGGCGGAAACCGAATGCTCCGCGGTCTGGTGCCCGGTAGGCAGCCGTCGTCCACACAGAGGAGCGTGTACGCAAAGCTCAGGGTCTCCGACCTGCCCGAGGACGTGCGCGTGACGCGCGGCGAGCCGGTCGGTGCATACGGCGCGAAGCTCGGCTCGACGCGCACGCTCGATGCGTCGATCGCCCCACGCTCGAGCGTCACGGCCACGGTCGCCGCGACCGGGTCGCCGAAGAACACCTCGGCCGGCTCCAGCGCGGCCGTGGCGGCGAGGGGCGTAGCCGGCGCGGAGCCATTTCCGCCACCGCCCCCCGTCCACCAGCCGAGCCCCAAGCCGAGCACGACCACCACGACGGCGATCGCTGCGCCCGCGGCGGCGACGACGACGCGACGGCTCACCGTCCCCTCCGCAACGCAGCGCGGCGTGATGCCCAATCGGTGAAACGGCGGTCGACCTCGTCGTCGTCGCTCGTGGAGAGCACGACCGGATCGAGCCCGAGCGAATGGAAATTCGCGACGATCGCATCGAGCCGGCGCTCGTTCGCCTCTCGCCTGCTGCGCGCGTCGCGGCGGGAGATGCGAACGTCGAGAGCGCGACCGGTGCCGGGCTCCACGAGCGGCACGACGACCGAGTCGACGAGCGGGAAGCTCTGCTCCCACGTCTCGTCCTGCACGATCACGGGGACGACCTCCCACCGCCGCGCGGCCGCCGTGAGCCACACGGCGTCCGGCACGGATGGGCCGAGGAAGTCCGAGAGCACGAACACGAACGTCCCCGACGACAGTTGGGTGCGAAAGCGCGCGAGGAACTCGACGCCGTCGGCGATCGCGTCGTCGGGCGCGTCGTAGCGAGTCGCCTGCGCGAGCCGCTCGAAGATCTCCTCCGCCGCCCTGCGCCCGCCCGGCTCGAGCCAGTACGGGTCGACGTCGCGAAGATCGAGGTAGCCGACGGGCGCGTTGCGCGCAGCTGCGCTCTCGGTGATCAGCTCGATGGCGGACCGCACGACGGCCGGCTTCGAGAGCCAGGGGAACTCCGGCGGATAGAGCTCCATCGACGGACGTGCGTCGACGAGGATCACGACGCGCGGCGCTTCCTCCGCGAACCGCTCGCGCACGACGAACTCGTCGCGCCCCCGTGCGGTCGAGAGTCGCGCGGACGCGCGCCAGTCGATCGTCGAGATCGGGTCGCCCGGCGCATACGGACGGGCGCCGGCGACGTCCGAGCCGGGCCCGCGACGCGTGCTGCGCGCACCTCCGAGCGGGAGACCCGTCACGCGGTACCGCGGGCGGAGAGGGAAGATCGTGCGAGACCGCGCCGGCACTTACTGCGCGACGTCGCGACCGGCCCAGCCGGCGTCGCCCTCGGCCCAGTCCGGGTGAGGCGGCGGTGCAGCGGCGAGACACTGTTCCCAGATCCGCTCGAAGATCTCCTCGCGCGACGAGCTGCGCGTCGCGGCGATGTACGACGGCGCCAGCATCAAGCGGTGGCCGAGCACGGGGACGAAGAGCTCCTCCACGTCGCGCGGCACGACATACCCGCGGCCGTGCAGGAGGGCATGAGCGCGCGCGGTCGCGACGAGCGCGAGCGACCCGCGCACGGACGCGCCGACCTCGACCTCCTCGAGCGTGCGCGTTGCGCGCACGAGCCGGACGATCCAGCGGTCGAGCAGATCGTCGACGTAGACGTCCTCGGCCGCCACCCGCAATGATTTCACCTCGTCGGCCGAGACGACCTCGACGAGCTGCTCGAGCGGATGGCCGTGGCGCTGCTCGCGGACGATCGTGAGCTCCTCGTCCTCGGCCGGATAGCCCAGGCTCGAGCGGAGCGCGAAGCGGTCGAGCTGCGCCTCCGGAAGCGGGAACGTCCCCTCGTACTCGATCGGGTTCTCCGTCGCGATGACGAGGAACGGCTCCGGCAACGGGTGCGTGACGCCGTCAACCGTCACCTGTCGTTCCGCCATCGCCTCGAGCAGCGCGGATTGCGTCTTCGGCATCGCTCGGTTGATCTCGTCGACGAGGAGGATGTTCGCGAACAGCGGGCCTGGCTTGAACTCGAAGACGCGATGCTCGACGTCGAAGACGCTCAGGCCGGTGACGTCGGTCGGCTGGAGGTCGGGGGTGCACTGGATCCGCGACGGCGTCGCGCCGGAGATGCTGCCGGCGATCGCGCGCGCGAGAATCGTCTTCGCCGTGCCGGGGACGTCCTCGAACAGCACGTGCCCGCCGGTGATCAACGCCGCGAGCACGAGCCGGATCTCCTCGCGCTTCCCGAGCACGACCGTCTCGATGTTCTCGACCAGCCGGCCCGCGATGGCTACGGCCGGTGCGATGCGGCGCTCGGTCTGCTGAAAGGTCTCCATCGTCGGTGCGGTGGCACTGCCGAGGCGCCGGCTGGCGCGTTGCCGCGGCTAGCCGGGCAGCTTAACCGTGGCGATGCCCTGCGGCGCGGTGGTCGAGAGCGACTGCGGATAGACCGAGAGGTCGACCGCGCCACCGGCCGCGGCGTGCGAGCTCGAGAAGAACTGCGACTGCGATTCCCAGAACGTCACCGTCTGCCCCTTCGCCGTCCCCGGCAGCACGAGCTGGAACCGGCCGTTCGCATCCGGCCACGTCGCGCTGACGGGCTTGATGATGCCGCCACGACCGCCGACGACGCCGACGAGCAGGCCCTGGTAGATCGCACCCGCGACCGCGGTCGGGTTGAGCGCGGTCTTCGGCAGCACCGCGCCGCCGGGGAGCTGGATGTTCAGGGTCGCGCTCGACAGATGCGCGAAGTTGATCGAGTCGCCAAGAGGCTCGGCGTACGCGCTGTTGCCGACGGCGACGCCGATGGTCATCGGGACCGGAATGTCGCCTTCCTGGTCGGCGGCGACGAGGAACGAGGCGTAGCTCCCGTTTGCGCCGCTCGGCCGCGACTGCGTCCAGTACTGGCGGTCGTTCGTTCGCGTCGTGACGACGGCGCCCTTCACGGGCTTGCCGCTCGCGTCGGTGATCGTCCCCTTCAGCTCGTAGCTGTAGAGGAGCACCGGCGGCGGCGCGTTACCTCCCGTGTCTGTCAGTCGCCCGGTGATCACGACGTTCCCGCCGGAGACGTGCGCCGAGACGTTCGTCACCGCATACGCGGCGCTGATGCCGCCCTTGCGACCGAGAAGCGCCGCCTGCTGCGCGGAGCTCAACGGATGGGCGCCGACCCTCGCGTGCGTCACGCCGATCACGGTTGCCACGTGGCGCAGCGGCACGGACGTGTCGACGAGGTACGTGAACTCGCCCTTGCTGTTCGTCGCGCCGGGAACGACCCAGCCGCCCACGCTCACGACTGCGCCCTGGACCGGCTTGCCGCCGAGCGTCACGTGACCCACCACGGGCTCCTGGTTGGACGTGTTCGCGTCCCACGGCTTGACGTTCACGACGGGCCCGAGCACCCGGCCGGTCGAGCCGTTGAGCACGCGACGGACCGCGTCGGTCAGCCTCGGCGCGGCCGCGTGCGCGGGCGCCGATGCGTTCGCCACGAACGACGCGCGCGGGACGGGCGGCGCGGTCGACTGCGTGTGACTGCCACCGAGCGAGAAGACCTGGATCTGCGAGGCCACCGTGCCGCCGTTCGAGGACGTCGGGGTGCCGCCCACGCCGATCGCGACGTACTCGGTGCCGTTCACCGAGTACACCGACGGCCCGTCTGCGATCTGCGCGCCCGTCTGGAACGTCCACAGGACCTTGCCGCTCTTCACGTCGAAGGCGCGCAGGTTCCCGTCGCCGCCGCCGACGAAGCCGATGCCGGACGCGGTCGTCGTCGGCCCGCCGCGTTCGGGCTGCGGCATGTCGAACTTCCACACGCGCTTGCCGGTCGAGACGTCGATCGCACTCACGGAGCCGTAGTCCTTCCACCCGTTGCGCAGGTACTGGCCGTAGTCGCCGTTCGCCAGGCCGAGGAACGGGTCGCCTGCGAGCAGCGCCTGCCGTTCCTTCTCAGCAGAGGTCTGCTCGACGAGG
>DASYFU010000076.1:0-2265 GCA_036498225.1 Gaiellaceae bacterium
TCGAGCGCGACGTTCGTGAGCACGACGACCCTCGTGCGGAGAACGTTCGTCGCGTCGTGGCGCCCGCCGAGTCCGGCCTCGACGACGGCGACGTCGACCTCGGCCTCCGCAAAGGCGTTGAGCGCCGCCGCCGTCACCACCTCGAACTGGGTCGCCCGCAGCCGTTCGGCGGCCGCGCGAACCGCGGCGACCGCCCGTTCGAAATCGGCCTCCTCGCCGCGAATCCGGATGCGCTCGCTCCAGCTTCGCACGTGCGGCGAGTAGTACGCGCCGACCGCGAGGCCAGCGTCCGCCAGGAGCGCCTCGGTCAGCCGCGTCGTCGTCGACTTCCCGTTCGTCCCGACGACGTGGACGGCCGGATAGCGCCGCTGCGGATCGCCGAGCTCCGCGAGGAGCGCGAGAATGCGGTCGAGCCCAAAGCCGTCCGTCGGCCACGGGCTCAGGAACTCAACCCAGCGCGTCGAGCTCGGCACGGTATTGCTCGAGCTTCTCGCGCTCGGCGTCGACGACGTCGGGCGCGGCGTTCGACACGAACTTCTCGTTCGCGAGCATCCGCTCGGACCGTTCGATCTCCTTGCGCACGCGCTCGCTCTCGGCGCCGACGTCGCCCGCGCCGTCGGCCGCCGGACGAACGACCGCCTCGAAGATGCGAAGCGTGTCGCCGTCCGTCTTGATGCGAACGCCGCTGCGTCGATAGATGCGAGCCGCGGTCTGCGCGCGGTCGAGCGCTGCGATGTCCGCGGCGAACTGCGCATCCGGCTCGAGCCACGGCGAGACGATCAGCCGCGTGTCGTGGAACTGCGCCCAGATCTCCTCGGTCACGTGCGGCATGACGGGATGGAGGAGCGTCAGCAGCCGCTCGAGCGCGGCGAACGCGGTCGCGCGCGCGTCCGCCTCCTGGAGCCGCGGCTTGATCGCCTCGAGGTACCAGTCGCAGAAGTCGTCGAACGTCAGGTGGTACAGCCGGTCGACCGCATGCGCGAAGTCGAAGCTCGCAAGATCCTCCTCCACCTCGCTGCGCGTCGCATCGATGCGCGCGAGGATCCACCGCTCCTCGACCGACGACGGCCGCGCGTCCGACGCGCTCGCTCCGCCCATGAGCAGAAGGCGGCTCGCATTCCACAGCTTGTTCGCGAGCTTGCGACCTTCCTCGATCGGCTGCTCGGAGAAGCGCACGTCCTGCGTCGACGACATCTTCAGCAGGCCGTACCGCGTCGCGTCAGCCCCGTACCGCGCGATGAGGTCGAGCGGGTCGATCCCGGTGCCGAGCGATTTCGACATACGGCGGCCGTCCGGCGCGAGGATCGTCGAATGGATGATCACGTCGCTGAACGGGATGTCGCCAATGAGCTCGAGCCCCGCCATGACCATCCGCGCCTCCCAGAGGAAGATGATCTCGCGCGCGGTCGAGTTGACGTCGCCCGGGTAATAGCGGCGCAGCTCGGGCGTGTCATCCGGCCAGCCGAGCGTCGCGAACGGCCATAGCGCCGACGAGAACCACGTGTCGAGCACGTCGGGGTCGCGGACGATCTCGCTCGAGCCGCACTCGGCGCATGCCTCGGGCTCCGACTCGGCACACGTTACGTGCCCGTCGGGGCAATACCAGATCGGCAGTTGATGGCCCCACCAGAGCTGCCGCGACACGTTCCACGGGCGGATGTTCTTCAGCCAGTCGAGCGCGACGCGGTTCTGCACGGGCGGATGGAACGTCACGCGTCCCGACTCGATGACGTCGATCGCGGCGGCCGCCATCGGCCCCATGTCGACCCACCACTGCAGCGACGCGAGCGGCTGGATGCGCGTGCCGCTGCGCTCGCAGTGTCCGACGGAGTGGCGATAGCTCTCGCGCTTCTCGAGCAGGCCCTCCTGCCGCAGCCAGTCGACCACGTAGTCGGCCGCCTCCTCCTCGGTCAGCCCGATGAGCAAGTCGGGGATGTCGCCGGTCATGCGCCCGTCGAGGCCGATCACCGCCGGCGCAGGCAGGTCGTGATCGCGCCCGATGTCGAAGTCGATGGGGTCGTGGCCCGGGGTTACCTTGAGCGCGCCCGTGCCGAACTCGCGCTCGACGCGCGCGTCCGCGATCACCGGCACGTGGCGACCCACCACCGGCACGATCACGTCCTTGCCGATGAGGTCGCGGTAGCGCTCGTCCTCGGGGTGCACCGCTACGGCGACGTCGGCGAGGATCGTCGCCGGCCGCACCGTCGCGATCGTCAGGTGCCCGCTCCCGTCCACCAGTGGATAGCGCGCGTACGTGAGCGCGTC
>DASYFU010000077.1:0-2400 GCA_036498225.1 Gaiellaceae bacterium
CTGGAAGTCCATGATCACGACCTTCTTGACCTTGAGCTGCGAGACCATGAAGTTCGCGTCACTCGGGCCCTGGATGTAGTCGCCCGGCACGACGCGGAGGAAGGCCGACGTGGCCTCTCTCGGCGACCCCTGCGTCAGCGACGTGCGCGTCGCCGACGGAGAGATGTGCGCGAGCCCGGCCGCCGCGTACGTCGCGCTCGACGCCGCAACTGCGCCGGAGGTCGATGGACCGAGGATCCCGACCACGCTCTTGTCTGCGACGTACTTCTGCGCGAGCGCCTGTGCCGGCGCGGGCCCCTGCTCGACGGGCGTGTCGCCCAGGACGAGCTGGATGTGGAGACCGAGCTTCGGGGCAAGCGTCTTGACGGCGTACTTCGCCCAGATCGACTGCTCTGCGCCGAGGAAGCCGGCGCCGCCCGTGAGCGGGGTGACGAACGCGATCTTCAGCGTCTTCTTGCAGCTCAGCCCGGCCGACGCCGCCGAGTCGGCCCGGTGCGCGGCCTGCGCGGTCGACGCCACGAACGCCGTGGCTGTCGCCGCGAGAAGCAGGGCTACGCCCTTCTTCATCTGTTCCCTCCTTGACCGATGAATCCCATTTCGGGTTTTCGAACGATAAGACTCCGCGACGGGACGCTCGTTAGACCCGCCCAACCGCACCCTGCTCGAAGCCAAGGGCGGAGTGTCGCCCTCCGTCGGCGGCCTGTCAATGATCTGATCAAATGTCAGATGGCCTGGCCCGCGAGGGCCTGCACCCAACCGGCCGTGTCGAGGAACTGTCTGAACCGGACCGCCTTCTCGTTCTCGAGCGTCCAGACGTGGACGAACGGAACGTCGAGCCGCTTGCCCGTCCCCTTCGCGACGCCGCGGTAGCGGCCGAGCACGACGACCTCCACGCCGGCGTCCAGAAACTCGTCCGGGACGGCGCTGAACTCGTCCCACCACTCCTCGTCGAGCGGGTCGAAGATCGCGCGGCGCACCTCGTCGAGGCCGTGGTAGGTGCCGCCGTGCGGCAGCCCCTGCGCCTGGTGCCATTCGATATCGGGATGCATGTCGCCGAGCACGCCGTCCATGTCGTGGCGCGCGAACGCGTCGTACGAGCGCTTGACGATGTCGACCGCAGCCATGCAGCGGAATGTATCGCTCTGTCTAGACTCAGCGAGTGGAATACGCATTGCATGCGGATGATGCGGAGCGGTCAGCGGACGGCTCGGTCGAACTTCGGCAACTCTTCGACGCCGGCAGCGGCTGCACGATGTTCGAGCAGCGTCTGCTCCGCTTCACGGGATCGTCGGCCGGGCGTACGAACGCCGACGACGACGAAGTCCTCTACGTCCTCTCGGGCAGCGGCACCGGCACCTTCGACAGCGGGCCGCGCGCGCTCGCTCCGGGGACCGCAGTCTTCGTCGCGCGAGGATCGAGCTGGAGCGTCGACGACGCCGACGAGCTCGTCGTCGTGTCCGTGCTCGTGCGCGATCCGCTTACCGCGGACGGAAAGCGTCACGCCGTCGTCGACCTGGCAGCGGGAGAGACGCAGGGCGCGACGGCGGGGCGGCAGTTCAGGCTCCTCGCGACGCCCGAGGTCGGCTGCGCGTCCGTGACGCAGTTCGTCGGCTACGTCCCCGTCGGCCGCGCGCCCGATCACTTCCACCGCTACGACGAGGTGATCTATCTGCTGGAGGGCCAGGGCGCGCTGCACATCGACGGCGAGACCACGCCGCTTCGCCCCGGCTCGTGCGTCCATCTCCCCGCGCGCCTCGTCCACTGTCTCGAGAACGTCGGGCCCGGCGTGATGCAGGTGCTCGGCGTGTTCCGCCCTGCGGGATCCCCCGCCGAGGCGTACTACCCCGACGGCACGCCTGCGGCCGTCCCGCAGGGCTGCTAATGCCGCGCATCGAGCGCACCGCCACCGTCTCGTGGGAGGGAAACCTCGCGCGCGGCGCCGGCTCGCTGAGTGCCGGCAGCGGCGCGTTCGCCGACCTCGGCTACTCGCTGCCGACGCGCATCGGGCAGCCCGAGGGGAAGACGAGCCCGGAGGAGCTGCTCGCCGCCGCGCACGGCGGCTGCCTCACGATGGGTCTCGCCGGCGAGCTGAGCGGCTCCGACACGCCGCCCGGCCGGCTCGAGGTCAATTGCCTGATCGTCATGGACGAGGTCGAAGGACGCGGCCACCAGATCGTCGCGTCGCACATCGACGTCGTCGCCGACGTCGCGGGTCTCGACGACGACGCGCTGCAGGCCGCCGTCGCGAAAGCCGACGAAGGCTGCCCGTTCTCCGAGTTGCTTCGCCGTGCCGGGTGCGAGGTGCACGTGTCGGCACGCCTCGCGTGAGCTTCGACGAGCTCGCCGCCGCACGGCGGACGCACAAGGCGTTCGGGCCGGAGCCGGTGCCGCGCGAGACGC
>DASYFU010000078.1:0-6465 GCA_036498225.1 Gaiellaceae bacterium
AGTTCTCCGTCTCGCTGCCTGCCGGATGGAAGAAGGCTTCAGAGCCGAGCGCGCTGTTCGGCGCCACCCACGGGTCGACGACGATCTTCTCAATCGCTCCGGTGCCGGGCCGCGGGTCGAGCACGATGGCGCAGTGGGCTCAGAGCCTTGCCATCGAGGCGAACGGGAAAGGAGCGACAGGGCTGAAGAGTCAGGTCGTCCGCGAGCCCGGCGGCTCGGCGGTGTACCTCGCGTTCCAGGCTGCGAACCAGACGAATGCGAAGCAGGCGACCATCGAAGAGTTCTACTTCGACGCAGGATCGACGTCGTACGTCATGGCCTTCAGCATGCCGTCGAGCTCCGAGCCCGCGCTGCGGTCGGACATCGCGAAGATCGTCACCAGCTTCCGCCTCAAGTAAGCGCTAGTGGCGGAGGAAGCGGCGGCGCGGCGACTCGGGACGCGCCGGCAATGACGCTCCGGTGAGCAGCGCTTCCGGCACGTCGACGGTGAGCCAGCGCGCGAGCGCGGCGTCGCCGGCTGCACGTGCCGCACCCGACAGGCCGACGGAGCGCACGTCCGGTGCATGCGCGTCGCTCGCGACCAGGTGCGCGAGCCGAGCGTCGAGCAGGCGGCGCGCAGCGGCGCGCGGCGCTCCGCCCAGTCGGCCGTCGAGCGACGCGGCCGTCAACTGGACGACGACGCCATTGTCGACGAGCGGCCGCAGTCGCTCGGTATCGAGCTGGACGTCCCCGTTGCGCTCGGGGTGCGCGAGCACGATGCGAAACCCCCGGAGCTGCAGGTCGAACACGAGGTCGGCGAGCTGCAACGGCCAGCCGAGATAGGGAAACTCGAGCAGCAGCAGCGCCGGATTGCCTCCGAGACCGAAACGGCGAAGCTCGTCGTCGTCGAGCCGCGCCGCGAACGCGAGGTCGAGCTCGCCGCCGGTGAGCACCTCCACCGGTATGGCCGCCTCCCGGGCCGCGCCGCACACCTCCGCGACCAGGCGCTCCATCTCCCGCGCGGTGGTCGGATAGTCCTCGCGCACGTGCGGAGTCGCGGCGATCCGCTCGATGCCGTCGTCGTACGCCGCACGCAGGAGCTCGAGGCTCGCGTCCATCGTGCGTACTCCGTCGTCGATTCCGGGTAGGACGTGAGAATGGAGATCGATCACGACTCTGGATCGTAGACGTGCGTGTTCTCGCTGCCCTCGCGCTGATCGTCAGCGGCAACCACCTGATGAATGCCGCCGGGCACACCGTGCGTCTGCTCGGCGTCAACCGATCGGGGCTCGAGTACGCGTGCGTCCAGGGATGGGGATTCGCGGACGGCCCGACCGACGCCGCGTCGATCGCGGCGATGAAGACGTGGAACATCAACGCCGTGCGCGTGCCGCTCAACGAGGACTGCTGGCTCGGCATCAACGGCGTGAAGCCGCAGTACGCCGGACCGGCGTACCGCAGCTACGTCGAGGGATTCGTGCGCCGTCTCAACGCGGCCGGACTGACCGTCATCCTCGATCTGCACTGGAACGCGCCCGGCTCGCAGCCCGCGACCGGCCAGCAGCAGATGCCGGACAAGTCGCATTCACCGGCGTTCTGGTCGTCGATGGCCCGCGCCTTCAAGGGCAACCGCAACGTGATCTTCGACCTCTACAACGAGCCGCACGACGTGAGCTGGAAGTGCTGGCGCGACGGCTGCGGTCCATGGGCCGGCATGCAGCAGCTCGTGAACGCAGTCCGAGCGGCAGGCGGCAGGCAGCCGCTCATGCTCGGCGGCCTGGCGTGGTCGAACGACCTCTCCGGCTGGCTGCGCTGGCGTCCACGCGATCCGCTGCATCAGCTGATCGCGTCGTTCCATCTCTACAACTTCACCACGTGCTCGACCACCGCGTGCTGGGACGCGACGGTGAAGCCCGTCGCCGCGGTCGTTCCCGTCGTCACCGGCGAGCTCGGCGAGAACGACTGCACATCCGGTTTCGTCGACACCTACATGCCGTGGGCCGACGCGGCCGCCGTCTCGTACCTCGGGTGGACGTGGGACACGTGGAACTGCAACAGCGGGCCGGCGTTGATCAGCGGCTACGACGGAACGCCGACGCAGTTCGGCGCCGGCTTCCGTGCGCATCTCGCATCACTGCACGGAGGCTAGGACCGCGGCCTCGTAGACCGGGTCGCGCGTGAAGCGGTCGAGCTCGTCGGAGAGGACGTCGCTCGGGATGGGCGGATCTCCCGGCGGGAACGGCGCCGGTTTCCCGTCGAGCTCGATTCCCTCGAGGCGAGCGGACTCGACGTGCTCGAGCGCGATGTCGTCGCGCCCGAGCCGGGACCGGAGCCATCCGACGACGAGGAGCGCCTGCGCGTACGTCCCCGCGACGCGAACGGTGGAGACGTCTGCGATCTCGGGCCACAGCGTCGCGAGGTGAGTGCGCCACCGCGACGTGCGCGCCCACGCGATGTCGGAGACCGCGGTCCGATCGAAGAGCGTTGCGAGATTCCGGTACGGATGCGGCAGGTCGTCCCACTCCGTCGAGTCGACGATGAGACGGTCGGCGACGCCGACGAGCTGGTCGAACTCCTGCGCGCCCCACGGCGGCTCACCCCGCCAGCGCAGGAAAACGGGGAGGTCGGAGATGAGCAACGGCTCGACGATGCTCGCGGGCGCCTTAGCGCGGGCGCCTCGTAGATGCAGCTCGATCACCTCGGAGCAGACCTCGCGCTCCACGCCGGGGACGGCGTAGCACTCGAGCGACACGGCGGCGTCGATGCCGTCGGCGCCGGCGTTCGGCTCGGGGAAGAGGAGCATCGCGCGAGAGGGATGCCGCTCGCCCATGCCGCTGAGCGCGGCGCGTGCGGGCTCGACCCAACCTTCGGGCACCCACGCGAGGTGCGTCATGACGCTCGTGCGCAGGCTCGGTTGCGCGCCCTCCGTCGCGGTCGACGCTCTCAGCCGTGCGATCGCGCCGTCGACGTCGGCGAGGCGAACGTCCTCGCCCGTCCACTCGCTCAGTTGCGTCGCCACGAACGTCCGTCCCGCCGCAGCAGCTCCTCGGAGCTCGGCGGCCCCCACGTCCCGGCCGCGTAGTTCGGGAAGGCCGGCCGGTCGCGCTGCCACGCGGCGACGATCGAGTCGACGAGGAGCCACTGCTCCTCCACCTCGTCCGCGCGCGTGAAGAGCGTTCCGTCGCCGAGCATCGTGTCGAGGATGAGACGCTCGTACGCCTCCGGCATCCCCGTGCGGAACGCGCCGCCGTACAGGAAGTCCATGTGCACGGTGCGAATCATCATTCCCTGCCCCGGGACCTTGGCCCCGATCGCGAGCGAGACGCCCTCGTCGGGCTGCACGTGCACGAGCAGGACGTTCGGGCGCAGGCCTTCCGCCGATGTCTCCTCGAAGGGTGGATGCGGGGCGCGCTTGAACTGGATCGCAATCGTCGTCTCGCGGCGCGCGAGGCGCTTGCCCATGCGTACGTAGAACGGCGTGTCCGCCCAGCGCCAGTTGTCGACGAAGAGCTTCGCCGCGACGAACGTCTCCGTCATCGAGTCCGCGGCGACGCCGGTTTCCTCGCGGTACGCGGGCACCTCGACGCCCTCGACGAATCCCCGCCCGTATTGCCCGCGCACGACCGACTTCGGGCCGGGCGTGTGCATCGCCTTCAGCACCTTCACCTTCTCGCTGTGCACCGAGTCCGCGTGGAAGTCGATCGGCGGCTCCATCGCCGTCAGCGCGAGCATCTGAAGCAGATGGTTCTGGAAGATGTCGCGAATCGCTCCCGCGCTCTCGTAGTACGCGGCGCGACCCTCGATGCCGATCGACTCGGCGACGGTGATCTGCACGTGGTCGATGAACTGCCGGTTCCAGATCGGCTCGAAGATGCCGTTCGCGAACCGCAGCGCGAGCATGTTCTGGACCGTCTCCTTGCCGAGGTAGTGGTCGATCCGGAAGATCTCCTTCTCCTCGAAGTGCGCCCAGAGCATCGAGTTGAGCTCGCGCGCGGATGCAAGATCGTGACCGAAGGGCTTCTCGACGATGAGCCGCGTCCATCCGGTCGTGCTCCGTCGCTTCCCGAGCGCCTCGACGATCGTCGGGAACGCCGGCGGCGGCACCGCGAGGTAGTAGACGCGGTTTCCGCCGAGGTTCGACTCGGCGTCGCAGCGCTCGACCATCTCGTGCAGCACGTCCTCGCCGCCGTCGTCGGCGAAGTCCGTCGCGACGTAGCGCATGCTCGCGGCGAGCTCGTCCCAGACGTCCTGCCGGAACTCGTCGCGCGCGTACTTCCGGACGGCCTGCTTCATGTCCTCGCGCCACGCGTCGTCGTCGCCTTCCGTGCGGGCGACGCCGATGATGGCGAAGCGCGACGGGAGAAGCCGGCGGAACGCGAGCGCGTACAGCGCGGGCAGCAGCTTCTTGTGCGTGAGGTCGCCAGACGCGCCGAAGATGACGAGCGCGCATGGATCCGGAGTTCGCCGGAGGCCGAGGCCTTCGAGCAGCGGGTTCTCCTGCAGCTGCTCAGCGGTATCGATCACTGTTCGGGGCTCTTCTCGAGATGGCCGCCGAAGGCGTGCCGCATCGCGGAGAGGACACGGTCGCCCCAGTCCGCCTCGCCACGCGACGCGAAGCGGTTGAACAGCGACGCCGCCAGGACGGGCGCCGGCACGCCTTCCTCGACCGCCGCTTGCACCGTCCACCGCCCCTCGCCGGAGTCGCTCACATGGCCTGCGTACTCGCCGAGGCCCGGCGAGGCGTTCAGCGCCTGCGCGGTGAGATCGAGCAGCCACGACGAGATCACGGAGCCGCGACGCCAGAGCTCGGTGACCGCCGCGATGTCGAGCTCGTACTTGTAATGGTCGGGATCGCGGAGCGGCGTCGTCTCGGCGTCCGTCTCCTGCGCATGCAGGCCGACGTTCGCGTGCTTGAGGACGTTGAGACCCTCGGCGTACGCCTGCATCAGGCCGTACTCGATCCCGTTGTGGACCATCTTCACGAAGTGGCCCGCGCCCGACGGGCCGCAGTGCAGCCAGCCCAGCTCCTCGGGCGCCGGGTCGCCCTCGCGGCCCGGGGTGCGCTCGGCGGCGGCAACTCCGGGCGCCAGCGCCTCGAACACGGGCACGAGGCGGCCGACGGCTTCGTCGTCGCCCCCGACCATCAGGCAGTAGCCGCGCTTGAGGCCGAAGACGCCGCCGCTGACGCCGACGTCGACGTAATGGATCTTCTTGTCGCTCAGCTCGCGTGAGCGGCGGAGATCGTCGACGTAATACGAGTTCCCGCCGTCGATGATCGTGTCGCCCTGCGCGAGGTGCGGCGCCAGCTCCTTCACGATCGACTCGACGAGACCGGCCGGCACCATCAGCCAGACCGACCGCGGCGCGTCGAGCTGTTGCACGAGCTCCTCGAGCGAAGAGGCCGTCGCTTCGACGTTGGGGTCGTACGTCTTCAGGTCGTGACCGGCCGCGCGCAGGCGCTCGGTCATGTTCGCTCCCATGCGGCCGAGGCCGACCATCCCTAATTGCATTACGCGTCCTCCACGTGGATGCGCGCGACGCGGCGGCCGCGCTCCTTCAATGACTCGAAATCGCCTGCCGCTTGCGCGCGAATAAAGCGCCTGAAACCGAACGGCTTGTCGGGAATGACGAGCTCCTCGCCGCCGCCGTCCACGACCTGCAGGAAGAGGCCCGTGTTCGGGCCGCCCTTGTGCAGCTGGCCGGTCGAGTGGAGATAACGCGGGCCGTAGCCGTGCGTGACGACGCAACCCGTGCGCGAGCGCAGCTCGCCCGCGATCTGCGCGATGCGCCGGTCGTTCGCCTCGGACGGCGCGATGAACGCCTGCACACACGCGTAGTCGCCTTCGCGCGCCTCCGCCACGAGCGCGTCGATCGAGCCTTCGTCGTCGAGCACCGGGTCCTGGCCCGTTGCCAGAACCTCGTTCGTCTTGTCCTTCGCGGCCTGGACGTCGGGCTGGTCGAACGGATTGATCTCGAGCCACGTCGCCGCGACGGCGACCGCGAACTCCCAGCGGAAGAACTCGCCGCCCAGCGCGAAGGGCTCGGGGAGCTCGGGCACGACCCACTGCCGGTCGGGCCCGTCCGGCGACTCTCCAGGCGCGGGGATGAGGCCCTTGCCGAGCTTGCCGGTGGACTCGGCGATCAGTTGCTCGGCCCAGAGACCGAAGCCGCCGTCGGTGTCGGCGATGCAGATCTTGTCGCGCCCCTCGCTCCAGCCCGACCCGAACGCGGCGCCGAGCTCGTAGCCGGGATTCCCCTCGTCGACGCGGCAACGCTCCGCCATGCGCTCGGCGCTCTCGAGCAGCGCGTCGACGTCGATCCCGACGAGCGCCGCCGGAACCATCCCGAACGGAGAGAGCGCCGAGTAGCGGCCGCCGATCGTCGGCTCGCCGTGGAAGATGCCACGGAAGTTGCGCTCCTTCGCGAGCCCCTCGAGCTGCGAGCCCGGATCGGTGATCGCGACGAACTGCGCACCCTTGCCTCCGG
>DASYFU010000079.1:0-3390 GCA_036498225.1 Gaiellaceae bacterium
GCTGCGGCGTTGCGCGGGTTCGGCGCGAGCTTCTGCTTCGTTCCGGCGAGCCGCTCGTTCAACTCGTTGAAGCCGGAGATGGGCAGGTATGCCTCGCCGCGCACCTCGAGCACCGGCGGGGCGCCGTCGCCGCGGATGCGCAGCGGGATCGTGCTGATCGTCCTGAGGTTGACCGTGACGTCTTCGCCCTGCACGCCGTCGCCGCGCGTCGCTCCGCGGACGAAGCGACCCTGCTCGTAGAGGAGGTTGATCGCGGAGCCGTCGATCTTCGGCTCGAGCACGTACGCGACCGGCTCATCGGTGCCAAGACGCTTGCGCACGTCGCTCGCCCACTTCTCGAGCGCCTCGTCGTTCGTCACCTTCTCGAGCGAGCCCATCGGCGAGAGGTGCTCGACCTTCTGGAAGCGGTCGGACGCCATCGCTCCGACCCGCCGCGTCGGCGAGTCGAGCGTCACGAGCTCGGGATGCGCCTCCTCGAGCGCCGCGAGCTCGTCGTAGAGGACGTCGTACGCCGCGTCCTCCAGCACCGGCGCGTCGTCGACGTGGTACGCGATCAGCGCGCGGTTCAGGACGTCGCGCAGCTCGGCGGCGCGGGCTTCCGGCTTAGACATGCTCGAGCAGCTCGGCCGGCGTGTCGACGATGGCATCGGGGCCGGCCTGCTCGAGCTTCGAACGATCGTGGATGCGGCCCCACGTCACGGCGATCGCGTACATGCCGGCGGCCTTCGCCGCGAGCACGTCGAACGGCGAGTCGCCGACGTACGCCGACTCCGCCGGGTCGGCTCCGATCCGTTCGGCCGCGAGGAGCAGCGGCTCCGGATCGGGCTTGTGCCGCTCCGTCTCGTCGCCGCCGACGATCGTCTCGAACAGGTGCGAGAGCGGCACGCTCGCCCACGCGAGATCGACTGTCGCGCGCCGCTTCGCGGTGACGACGCCGAGCCTGCGCCCCTCGGCGCGCAGCCGGACGAGTATCTCCTCGATCCCGGCGCACGCCTCGAGGTCGTCGTGCAGCGGCTCGTTGTGCGCGCGGTAGACCCGCACGAGCTCTTCGACCCGGTCGGGCGCGAAGACGGCGAACTGCGCCTCGAGCCCGGGCCCGCCGACCGCCTGCAGGAGCTCCTCGTCGCCGTACTCGCGGCCTAGCACCTCGCGCGTCGCATGCCGCATCGACGCGAGGATGATCGCGCCGGAGTCGACGACGGTGCCGTCGAGATCGAAGAGGACGACGGGATAGCGCACCACGAAGGCCATCGTAACGACGCCCTCTCAGTAGCCCACCGACACGAGATAGAGCCCGCAGGCGGGCGCCGTCTGCCCCGCCTCCTCGCGCGGCCGGCTCTCGAGGAGCGGCGCGATCTCCTCCGGCTCGAGCTCGAGCATCGTGCCGACGAGCGTCCGCACCATGTGGCGCAGGTAGCTGTCGGCGGTGATCTCGAAGTCGAGATGGTCGCCGCGGCGAATCCACACGGAGCGCTCGACGGTGCGAAGGAAGACGGTGTGCTGCGTCTCGCTCGGCGTGAAGGCACGGAAGTCGTGCTTGCCCGGTAGGAGCAAAGCGGCGCGCTCGAGCCTCGCGTCGTCGAGCGTGCGCGAGATCCACCAGCTCCGGTTCTCCTCGAACGGCGAGCGGGCCTGCCGGTTGAAGATGCGGTAGCGGTAGCTGCGCGAACGGGCGGAGTGGCGCGCGTGGAACTCGGCCGGCGCCTCCACCGCCTCGACGACCGAGATCTCCTTCGGCAGCTGCGTGTTGAGGGCGGCGGCGGCGCGCCGTGCCGGCGGGCCGCCCTCGACCTCGACGGAGGCGACCTGTGCGAGCGCGTGCACGCCGGCGTCGGTACGCCCCGCGACGGCCAGCGTGTCGTACGACTCGAAGGTGGCGGCGAGCGCGTCGCGCAGCGAGCCCTCGACGGTCGGCAGCCCCGGCTGCGCGGCCCAGCCGCGGAAGGGCGTGCCGTCGTACTCGATCGTCAGTCTGAGGCGCACGTCAGGCGGCCCTGACGTCGTTTGTCAGGCCTTCCTTATGCTCTGGTCGCTTGCACATTGGATGGTACACTATATTCGTGACTGACGAGCAGCACGCATTCCTCCTGCAGCGCGTCCAGCCGGCGATGGTCGGGCTCATCGACGGCTCCCTCTCGACGCTCGCGCCGATCTTCGCGATCGCGCTGCACACGCACAAGCCGTTCGACGCGTTCATCGCCGGTGTCGCGACGGCGATCGGCGCCGGCATCTCCATGGCGTTCTCCGAAGGGCTCTCCGACACCGGCACCGAGACGGGGCGCGGCAATCCCGCGATCCGCGGCTCGATCACGGGCGTCGGCACATTCGTCGGCGGCATCCTGCACACCCTGCCGTTCCTGATCCCGACGTACCACGTCGCGATCGTGGCCGCGATCGTCGTCGTCGCGTTCGAGCTGCTCGTGCTCGCCTACCTCCGCTACCGCTTCTTCGCGACGAGCTTCGTCCGCTCGTTCGCGTCGGTCACGCTCGGCGGCGCCGCGATCGCCGCGGTCAGCGCGCTCGTCGGCTCCGCTTAGCGCTCGGCAAGCCTCGCTCGCTCTGGTCGCATCGAGTCGCGACCAGAGCGGAGACGGAACGAGGGCTTCGCCCTCGCGCTCTAGTTGCGAGCCGCGGCCGGATCGAAGTCGACGAGCTCGAGATACACCATCTCGGCTGCGTCGCCCGGCCGGTGGCCGATCTTGATGATCCGCGTGTAGCCGCCGGGGCGGTCGGCCATCCGCGGAGCGACGTCCGCGAACAGCTTGTGCACGATCTCCTGCGTCCGGAGCTCGGCGAGCGCCTGCCGCCGGGCGTGGAGATCGCCACGGCGGCCGAGCGTGATCATCTTCTCCGCGTACGGCTTGACGGCCTTGGCCTTCGCCTCGGTCGTCTTGATCCGCCCATGCTCGATCAGCGAGCACGCGAGGTTCGCGTAGAGCGCCTTGCGATGCGCGGAGTCGCGCCAGAGCTTCCTGCCTTTGCGCGCGTGCCGCACGGTGTTACTCCAGGCCCCCGCTGTTGCCGCCGCCGCCGTTGTCGCCGCGGAGGTTGAGCCCGTGCTGCTGCAGGGTCTCCTTGACCTCTTCGATCGACTTCTTGCCGAAGTTCGGGATCGCGGCCAGCTCGTTCTCCGTCTTCATCACGAGGTCGCCGATCGTCTCGATGCCGACGCGCTTGAGGCAGTTGTACGAGCGGACGCCGAGCTCGAGCTCCTCGATCGGGAAGTTCTCCATCCCGTGCGCGAGCGCGGCCTCGGGGCCTGCGCCGTCGCCGGGAACCTGCGCCGACTCGCCGAAGCCCTCCATCTTCTCGATGTCCGTGAAGATCGCGAGCTGGCGGATCAGCACCTCGGCGGCCTCGCCGAGCGCCTCCTTCGGCTCGATGGAGCCG
>DASYFU010000080.1:0-2423 GCA_036498225.1 Gaiellaceae bacterium
TAGACCACGTGGTCGCCGTCGCCGAGGTCGACGCCGTGCTCATGCTGCTCGAGCTCGAGGATCAATGGAAAAACTGGCCGCCGTCGATCACGATCGTCTGCCCGGTGACGAAGTCCGACCCCGGCCCGGTCAGGTAGACGACCGCGCCGACGACGTCCTCCGGCAGCTGGTCGCGCTGGATCGTGCGCGCGGACACCGAGACGTCGCGCAGCTTCTCGACCACTTCGGGATGCGCCTCGACGCCGGCGGACATCGTGAATCCCGGCGCGACGCAGTTGACGAGGATCTTGTCCTTGCCGAGCTCCTTGGCGAGTGCGCGCGTGAAGGCGACGATCGCACCTTTCGACGTCACGTAGTGGAGCAGGAACGGAACGCCGCGAAACGGCGTGCCCGAAGAGATGTTCACGATCTTGCCGCCGCCGCGCTCGCGCAGAGCCGGCAGCGCGGCCCGACAGGTGAGGAACATCGAGGCGACGTTGACGTCCATCACCTTGCGCCACTCGTCGAGGGGGATCTGGTCGAACGGGCGCATCTCGAGCGACGCGTACAGGCCGGCGTTGTTGACGAGGATGTCGAGGCCGCCGCACTGCGCGACCGTCTCGTCGACCATTCGCTGCACGTCGGCCTCGTCCGCGACGTCGACCGTGAGCCCGACGCCGTCGGAGAACGACGCTGCAGCTTCTTCGGCACCGGCGAGATCGGCGACGACGACGCGTGCGCCCTCGGCGGCGAGCCCCTCGGCGATCGCGCGGCCGATGCCCTGCGCCGCGCCGGTGACGACGGCGACCTTCCCGTCGTGGGAGCCCATCAGCGCAGCGGCGAGAACGACGTGGGCACGAGGATCCGGTTGTGCTGCGTGTGGATCAGCGGCTGGATCTTCGCGAGGAACGCCTTCCACGCGTCGTCGGCCTGCAACTGTGCACGGCGCTGCTCGCGCTGCGCGTAGTCGTCGTATGCCCAGAGCGAGGTGTACGTGGAGAGCGCCCCGATGTCGGTCGTGAAGACGCCGACGAGGTTGCCGAGGTGGCTCTTCTGGAGCTCGATGCCCTCGGTCTCGTACAGGCGCACCAGCTCGTTCAGCTTGCCGGTGGTGACGTGGTAGTCGCGCTGCTCGACGATCATCGGCGAACGTGGAGCACTAGACGCCGCCCATACAGAGGTACGTGATCTCCAGCCACTCGTCGATGCCGTACTTCGAGCCCTCGCGGCCGATGCCCGACTCCTTCACGCCGCCGAACGGCACGTTCTCGGCCGAGATGAGGCCGGTGTTGATGCCGTGGATCCCGTACTCGAGCGACTCCGAGAGGCGCCAGATGCGCGCCATGTCGCGCGTGTAGTAGTAGGTCGCGAGCCCGTACGGCGTGTCGTTCGCGGCGCGCACCGCCTGCTCCTCGGTCGAGAAGCGCGCAACGCCGGCGACCGGGCCGAACGTCTCCTCGTGCGACATCGCCGCGTCCGCCGAGACGTTCGCGAGCACCGTCGGCTGCCAGAAGAGGCCGCCGAGGCCTTCGCCGCCGAGCAGCAGCTCGCCGCCCCGGTCGACCGCGTCGCCGACGTGACGCTCGACCTTGTCGATCGCCGACTGCTCGATCAGCGGGCCGACCTTCGTGTCCGGCTCGAGGCCGTTGCCGACCTTCAGCTTCGCGCCCTCCTCGACGAGGCGCGAGACGAACGCGTCGTAGATCCCGTCCTGCACGAGGATCCGGTTCGCCGAGATGCACGTCTGGCCGCTGTTCCGGAACTTGCACGTCATCGCGCCGCTCACTGCCTCTTCGAGGTCGGCGTCGTCGAAGACGAGGAACGGTGCGTTGCCGCCGAGCTCGAGCGACACCTTCTTCACCTGCTGCGCGCACTGCGCCATCAGGAGCTTGCCGATCTCGGTCGAGCCGGTGAAGCCGAGCTTCCGCACGGTGTGGTTCGACGTCATCTCGCCGCCGATCACCGGGGCGTCCTCCGCCGCGCCGGTGACGACCTGGAAGACGCCCTCCGGCAGGCCGGCCTCGAGGCCGAGCTGCGCGATCGCGAGCGCCGTCAGCGGCGTCTGCTCGGCGGGCTTCAGCACCATGGTGCAGCCGGCCGCGAGCGCGGGGGCCGATTTGCGCGTCGGCATCGCCGCGGGGAAGTTCCACGGCGTGATGCCGACCGTGACGCCGATCGGGTTCTTGGTGACGACGATGCGGCGGTCGCGCGCATACGTGGGGATCGTGTCGCCGTAGACGCGCTTGCCCTCCTCGCCGAACCATTCGTAGAACGACGCGGCGTACGCGATCTCGGTGCGCGACTCGGCGAGCGGCTTGCCCTGCTCGCTCGTCATCAGGCGCGCGAGGCCGTCTTCGTTCTCGAGCATCAGGTCGGCCCAGCGACGCAGGATGCGCGCGCGGTCCTTCGCGAGCATCGACCGCCATTGCGGGAGCGCTGCCTCG
>DASYFU010000081.1:0-3099 GCA_036498225.1 Gaiellaceae bacterium
CGCGGCGAGGATCACATCTCGAACACCCCGAAGCAGATCCGGATCATCGAGGCGGTCGGCGCGCGGGTTCCGGTGTACGCCCACGTGCCGAACATCTTCGGCCCCGACGGCAAGAAGCTCTCGAAACGGCACGGCGCGACCGGCGTCGAGGAGTTCCGGGCCGAGGGCTACCTCCCCGAGGCGCTGCTGAACTTCCTCGCGCTGCTCGGCTGGGCGCCGGACGGCGAGACGACGATCATGAGCCGCGACGAGCTCGTCGAGCGCTTCAGCCTCGAGCGAGTCAGCCCAAGCCCGGCGCAGTTCGACTACGCGAAGCTCGACTGGATGAACGGCATCTATCTCCGGGCGCTCCCGGAGGACGAGTTCGCGCATCGCCTGATCGTGTGGCTCGGAGAGCACGGCTACGATTGGGACGCGGAGCTCGTGCGCAAGTCGGCGCCGCTCGTGCAGGAGAAGATCGCGCGGTTCGACGAGTTCCCCGCGTTCGCGGGCTTCCTCTTCCAGGACGTCGAGGCGTCGGTTGATGGCGACGCCGAGGTCGTGCTCGCGGCGCGCGACGCGCTCGCCGGGCTGGAGCCGTTCACCGCCGAGACGATCGAGGCGTCGCTCCGAGCCGTCCTCGACACGCTCGGCCTGAAGCCGCGTCAGGGATTCCAGCCGATCCGGGTTGCCGTCACCGGTTCGACCGTGTCGCCTGGTCTGTTCGAGAGCATCGAGCTCCTCGGCCGTGAGACGACGCTCGCGCGGCTCAGCGCGGCTGCGTCTTCCTAGCGCGAGGGAGCGGCCGAGGCCGCGCCAACGGGTCCAGCGCGCGCTGGAACGCCCGCCAGGCACGCCGGCGGTACTCCGGCGACGGAGCCGGCACGAAATCGTCTGCTGCTGCCTCGTCCCCCCGGTGTACGGGCTCCCAGCGTCTGCCCGTTCCCCTGTGCATGACCTATAGGGGCAACGAGGCGGTCCCCGGCCGGGTTACGGGATATCGTCCGATCCGTGGATCGCCAGGCCGTGCTCGTCGTCGAGGACGAGCCGTCGCTCCGGCTCCTCTGCCGGATCAACCTCGAGCTCGAGGGCTTCGACGTCGTCGAGGCGGCGACGCTTGCGGAGGCACGCGCGGCCGTCGAGTCGCGCAGGCCGAGCGTCGTCCTCCTCGATCTCAAGATCGGCAGCGAGAGCGGGGCGGATCTCATCGGCGAGCTCCGCAGCAGGACGCCCCCTGTGCCCGTCGCCCTCGTCACCGGCTCCGCCGCCCTCGGCCCGAGCGTCGAAGGCCTCGCTGACGCATACCTGCGCAAGCCGTACACGATCGACGATTTGCTCTCGACCGTGAAGAACCTCGCCGCTCGATAGGCTCAGGCCATGTCGACCACAGCTGTTCGCACGCCGGAGGAATACGAAGGGCGCCTGCGCGACTACTACGTCGAGCGCTCGGAGGAGGGCCGCGCGGTCCGCGTCGGCGAGAAGGAGGTGTCGGAGCAGGCGGCGATCGTCGCCCGGTACACCGATCTCTTCTCGCGCGAGCAGATCGATGCGCTGCACGAGGCCGAGGACGCTGCGTCCGGCGAGGACCGCGAGCGCCTCTACCGGCTCCGGAAGACGTGCGAGGGAGGGCTCATCTCGGCCGAGCTCGCCGACAAGCAGGATGCGCTCGAGAACGCGCTCATCGCTGCGCGCGTCACGTTCAAGCGCGAGGAGATGCCGCTTCGCGCCGCGCAGGCGCGGCTCGCCGTGCTCGACGCGTACGCGGACCGCGAGGAGCTCGGCGACCTCGAACGGACCGAGTCGGCGAAGCTCAACCCCGACCGGCTGGAACTGCTCACCGTCGCGGAGGAGCTCGAGGGCGAGGTCACCGGCGAGCGCGATCCCGTCGCGCGCACCGAAGAGGAGAAGGCGATCTCGCTGCGCGAACTCGAGCGCGCGCTCGTTGCCGCATCCGACGCGACGACCGAGGCCTACGCGCGCATGCGCGACCGCTGGTTCGACCGCATCCTCGGGACCGAGCGCGACGCGCAGCCGACGAGCGGTCACGTCGCCTACATCCGCAGGCTGTCGCCGCTGGAGTCGACGTACACGAAGGAGGCCGCGGTACCGATTTGCCTCGCTTCGACCGCGGCGCTCGGCTTCGACTTGACGGGCATCCCGAACATCCGCCTCGATCTCGAAGACCGTCCGCAGAAGAATCCACGCGCGTGCGTCATCGCGGCCGACCCACCGGAGGTCGTGCACCTGATCACGCGGGCGCAAGGCGGCCTTTCCGACTATCAGGCGTTCATGCACGAGGCGGGCCATGCGCTGCACTACGCCGGCGTCGATCCGCGCCTGCCGTTCACGTTCCGCGCGATCTCGCGCGATCACGCGTTGACGGAGATCTACTCGTACATCTTCGAGGCGATCACGCGGGAGCCCGGCTGGCACGCGCTCCACTTCGGCCTGTCCGACACGCAGGCAGAGGAGAATGCCGAGGCGACGCTCTTCCTCGAGGCGCTCCTCTACCGGCGGTACACCGCGAAGCTGCGCTACGAGCTCGGCTTCTGGTCGAACTTCGCGGAGGAGGGCGGGACGTCGCCGCGCGACTACTCCCCGCTGCTGACGCAGGCGACGGGCGTGCGCTACGACGTTCGCAACTACCTGTCCGACATGGACGGTGGCTTCTACTCCGCCGATTACCTGCGCGCCTGGGTTCGTTGCGCGCAGCTGCGGGCGCATCTCGTCTCGGAGGTCGGCGACGATTGGTGGCGCAGCCCGAAGACGGGCGAGTTGCTGCTCGACCTCTTCGCGGAGGGGACGAAGCCGTCGAGCGAGGAGATCGCCGTCCGTCTCGGCTTCGAGCCGCTCGACACCGGGCCGCTCGTGTCGGATCTCAACGGCGCCACGTAAACAAGGAGAGGCGCGGTTGCCCGCGCCTCTCCGTTGTACCCCGTGTGTCTAAGGAACTAGCTGAGGGCGTTGCACTTCGTCTGGGCGCCTGTTGCCGAGCCGGCGGTGTTGACCTTGGTGACGGTCGCGACTGCGGCGGGCGGGGTGCTCTGGGTGATCTGGGTGCTGTCGCCGCCGACGTAGTAGGCGCCGTGTCCGGTCGCTTCGTCGTCGTAGAGGCAGTAG
>DASYFU010000082.1:0-1516 GCA_036498225.1 Gaiellaceae bacterium
AGCGCCGAGCTCCTCCGCCAGCGCGGCGGCCGCGGCGACGAACTCCGGCTCGAGCGGGATCACGCCGCCCTCGCCGAGGACCGGCTCGAGCAGCACGAGCCCGACGTCGTCGGAGGCGGCCGCGTTCAGCGACGCCACGTCGTTCGGCTGCGCGAAGCGCGCGCCGGCGACGAGCGGCTCGAACGCCGCACGCTTCGCCGGCTGGCCGGTCACCGAGAGCGCACCCATCGTCCGTCCGTGGAAGCCCTGCTCGAGCGCGAGAACGCCGGGCTTGCCCGTCGCCTTGCGCGCGTACTTCAACGCAGCCTCGTTCGCCTCCGTCCCCGAGTTGCAGAAGAAGACCTGCGCCCCGCCGAAGCGGTCGGAGAGCCGTTGCGCGAGCACGCGTGCGGGCTCGGTGCCGAAGAGGTTCGACGCATGCCAGAGCTTGTCGAGCTGCGCGTGCGCGGCGGCGAGCGGTGCGGGATGCCGGTGGCCGAGGCCGACGACGGCGATGCCGCCCGCGAAGTCGAGATAGCGGCGACCTGCGTCGTCGGTGAGCCACACGCCGTCGCCCTCGACGAAGAGGACGCGCGACGGCGGATACGTCGGCAGCAACGCAGTCTCCGCGACGGCGCTCATGCGACCACCGCGGTCGAGCCGATCTCGGCGACGAGCCCGCTGCGCGCCGCCGACACTGCAGCGAGCAGCTTCGGCGCGATCCCGCCGGCGAACGTCCCGTCGCTGACCAGCGTCTCTGCCCGGTCCGCGCCGATCGACTGCACGAGCCGGCCGTCGTGGAAGACACCGGGAACGTCCGTGAGGAAGTGGATGCGCGCAGCGCCGATTCCCACGGCGAGCGCCGACGCCGCTTCGTCCGCGTTGACGTTCAGCGGCCCGCGCGCGAGCGGCGTGACTACGGGAACGAGCCCCTCCGCAAGTGCCGCGACGACAAGGGCGGGCGCCGACGGCAGCGGGTTCCCGACGAGCCCGAGCTCGGGCATCTGCTCCGCCTGGAGGCCGATCTCGTCGCCGGCGAGCGGCACGGCATCGGGGCCGATCGCCGCGCAGACCGCCGCGTTCACGGCGGCGAAGGATTCGCGCACGACCGCGAGCGCGTCCGCCGTGGTGACGCGGCGGCCGCCGACGAACTGCACCTCGAGGCCGCGCCGCTCCATCTCTTCCGAAATCTGTGGGCCAGCGCCGTGCACGACGCAGACGCGGTCGCCCTGCGCGCGCAGCGCGGCGACGGCCTCGGCGACTCCGCCCGTCGACGCACCGCCGACCTTGAGGACGACGACGCTCATGTGCGGTAGTCCGCGTTGATCCGCACGTAGTCGTACGAGAGATCCGTCGTGAGGTACTTCGCAGCGCCGTCGCCGAGCGCGAGGTCGAGCTCGATCGCGCAATACCCGTTCTCGAGCACCGGCTCGTCGCCAGTCGGCGTGCCGTCGACGAGCACGGGCACCGAGTCGATCACGATCGAGAGCTTGTCGGGATCGAGCTGCGCGTACGCGCCGTCGAACTTCGCCGAGCC
>DASYFU010000083.1:0-1632 GCA_036498225.1 Gaiellaceae bacterium
GTGGGCGGCGGTGCCGCTCGGCGTGCTCGAGCTCGGCGCGCTGATCGGCCTGATGCACGCCGCCGGCGTGATGGCGCCGCTCGGCCAGGCGGTCGCGCTCTTTGCCGGCGGGTGGCTCGTCGCGCAGCTCCTCGGCCACACGGGCTTCCCGCTGCTGCGGCTCGGCTACGCCGAGGAAGGCGGCGAGCTCTGCCGCCTCGGGGCCGGGGCCGCCGTGCTCGTCGGCGCGCTGCTCGCCGCGTCGGGCGCGACCGCATACGCGCTCGAGCCGCCGGTCGTGCACCTTTCAGCAGGTGTGCACGCGGGTCCGCTCGTGATCACGCGTCGCGAGGTGCTCGTCGGCGCGCCGGGCGCGGTCGTCCACGGCGGCATCGTCGTGCGCGCGAACGGCGTCACGATCCGCAACGTCTCCGTCGTCGGCGGCGACAACGGGATCTCCATCGACGGCTATCGCGACACGATGCTCGACCACGTTTCAGTGTCGGGCGCGAAGCTCGACGGCATCCACGTGCGGCTCGGCGGCGTGATGATCAAGGACTGCAACGTCGACATGCTCGGCAACAAGCTGGGACAGGGCATCGACATCTCCTACAACATGAACATGGGGATGAGCATGGTCGAGGGCTGCAACGTCGTCGGCGGGATGGACGGCATCGTCGTCCATTCGTCGATGTCGGAGATCGCGCGCAATCAGGTCAGCCGTACGCAGGCGATCGGCATCTCGATGACCGAGATGTCGATGGGCATGATCCGCGACAACAGTGTGCGCAGCGCGCTCGGCATCGGCATCAACTGCGGCGACCGCTCGATGTGCGAGATCCAGAAGAACGTCGTCATGGGCACGCGCAACGACTCGGCCGGCGGCGACAAGACGCGGGCCGGGTTCGGGATCGCGGTGCTGTTTCAGGCGGAGGCGACGCTCAGCGACAACCAGCTGACGCACAACCCGTCGTCAGTGGGCGTCTTCCAGAACTCGCTCGTCCGCAGGGGGTAGCGAGACGAGCTCGTAGCCGCGCTCGAGCATGCCCTCGGCGCCGGCGAGCATCGCCTCGTACGGAGGGACGTCCCACTTGAGCGAGTCGGCCATGCGCACGATCATGTTGAAGAGCGCGGAGATGTGGATCGCGTCGACGATTGCGTCGTCGCTCACGCCGGCGGCGCGAACGGCGTCCGCGTCTGCTGGGCCGAGCTCCGCGGGACTGAGCGTCAGCTTCTCGATGAAGCCGAGCGTCGCGCGCACCTTCTCGTCGACGGGCGCGGTGCGCCAGTCGCGGTAGACCGCCTGGACGAGCTCTTCACCGAGGACGTACGACGCGACCGCGCCGTGGGAGCCCGTTCAGAATGGACACTGGTTGAGCGACGACGTGTAGGCCGCGAAGAGCTCGCGCTCGCCCGGCGTCCAGTCGGATGGCCCGCGCATCGCCGTGTGGAGCACGGTCGAGAAGGGGCGGCCGAAGATCTCCGGCCGGTAATGGAGCGTCTTCAGGACGTCGGGTACGTAGCCGCCGCGCATGCTGCGGACGAGCTCGAGCGCCGCGGCCTCTTGCGGCTCGTGCCCGGACTCGACGACCGGCAGCCTCATTGCAGCGCCTTCAGTCCCGCGTCGAGCCGCTCGAGCCCGGCGCCGACGGC
>DASYFU010000084.1:0-1603 GCA_036498225.1 Gaiellaceae bacterium
CGCGCCGCCGAGGCCGCCCCGACCGACGTCGTCATCTCAGAGATCGGCGGCACCGTCGGCGACATCGAGTCGCTCCCGTTCCTCGAGGCCATCCGCCAGTTCCGGCGCGAGGTCGGCCCCGAGAACGTCACGTACGTCCACGTGACGCTCGTCCCGTTCATCGAGGCGGCCGGGGAGCTGAAGACGAAGCCGACGCAGCACTCGGTCAACGAGCTGCGCCGCATCGGTATCCATCCCGACGTCGTCGTCTGCCGCTCGCACGAGGAACTCGGGCGGGATATCCGGGACAAGATCGCGCTCTTCGCCGACGTCGACCCGGGCGCGGTGATCGCGAGCCCCGACGTCCGCGACGTCTACCTCGTCCCGTCGGTGTTGAAGGAGGAGGGGCTCGACCGCCTCGTCCTCGAGAAGCTCGGGATCGACGCGCCCGCCGCGGATCTCGGGGAGTGGGACGAGCTCACGCGGCGCATCGACGAGCAGCACGAGCAGGTCGACATCGCGCTCGTCGGGAAGTACGTCAAGCTCCAGGACGCGTACCTCTCCGTGCACGAGGCGCTGAAGCACGCCGGCCTGCACAGCGGCTGCGCCGTGCGCGTGCGCTGGGTCGACGCCGAGAACATGTCGTACGAGGAGACTGCGGAGCTGCTCGAGGGCGTCGACGGCGTGCTCGTTCCCGGCGGCTTCGGCTCACGCGGCTGGGAGGGCAAGATCCTCGCCTGCCGCGCCGCACGCGAGCGGCGCATCCCGTACCTCGGCATCTGCCTCGGCATGCACGTCGCCGTGTCCGAGTTCGCGCGGCACGTCGTCGGGCTCGAAGGCGCGAACTCCACGGAGATGGACCCTGAGACGCCGTACCCGGTGATCGACCTGCTGCCCGAGCAGAAGGGCGTCGAGGATCTCGGCGGCACGATGCGGCTCGGCGCGCAGGCGGTCGAGGTCGGCGAAGGGACGCGCGCCCGCGAGCTGTATGGCGATTCCGTGATCTTCGAACGCCACCGCCACCGCTACGAGGTGAACAACCTCTACCGGGAGCAGCTCGTGGAGGCCGGCCTCGTCGTGTGCGGCACCTTCGAGGAGGGCCGCCTCGTCGAGATGGTCGAGCTCCCGGATCATCCGTGGTTCGTCGCGAGCCAGTTCCACCCGGAGTTCAAGTCGCGGCCGACGCGACCCGCGCCGCTCTTCCGCGGCTTCGTCGCCGCCGCCCTGGTGCGGGCGCGCGAGCGGGCGGACGCGCCGGTCGCGGCGCGCTAGCGGACGAAGCCGACCGAGACGAACAGCTCGAGCCGCGCGACCCGGGTCGAGCTCGCCTGGTACTCGAACTCGACCGTCGTGCCGTCCTTGCACGTCAGGGTCGCCACGCCCGCCCGGGCGCCTCGCGCGAGCATCTCGTCGAACTCGGAAGGAGCCCCGGGTGTCCGGACGACGTCCCCCACCGTGAGGCCGAGCAGCTCGTCCCGCGTGTAGCCGAGGACGTCGCAGGCCCGCTGGTTGACGGCGATGTAGCGCATCTCCTCGTCCGCGACGAAGACGAGGGCTGGGCCCGTGTCGACCGCCTCCCCGAGCAGGGAGGTCTGGATGATCGTCTCTGCGACGCCCATGACCG
>DASYFU010000085.1:0-8823 GCA_036498225.1 Gaiellaceae bacterium
GTGAACGACGCCGAGATGAGCAGGAAGTCGACGACGACCTCGACGAGACGTCGGCGGTGGACGAGCAGCGACGCGAGGAAGCTCGGGGCGCGGTCGCTGGCCGCGGGCCGGTTCACGTCCGCGAGATAGCTCCCGAACTGGAGCAGGAACGCGAACGTGATCAGCACGCCCAGGAGCGTGATGCGCGTATCGTCGAGCACCTTGTACGCGAGGCTCGTCAGGCCGAGTGCGGCGGACACGCCGCTGAGGAGCACGACAGCGCGCTTGTCGGAGAGGCCCTCGTACACGAGGCGGTGCGAGGTGTGGTCGCGGCCGCCCTGCGTCACCGGGCGGCCTTCGAGCAGGCGGACGATGGTGACGAGCGACGTGTCGAGGATCGGCACCGCGAGCACGAGCAGCGGCAGGACGAGCGTCGCGACCGTCGAGCCGGCGACCGTCCAGCTCGAGGCGAGCCCGAGCGAGCCGAGCGCGAAGCCGAGCACCTGGCTCCCACTGTCGCCCATGAACACCGACGCGGGACGGCGCAGGCGCAAGTTGTAGGGCAGGAAGCCGAGACAGCCGAAGCAGACCGCGAGGGCAAGGAGCGCGATCATGGTGTCCGGGTGGATCGTGAACGCGTCGATCGCGAAGAACGCGCATCCGATCGTCGCGAGCGAGGCCGCGAGGCCGTCCATGTTGTCGAGCAGGTTGAACGCGTTCGTCATCCCGAGGAGCCAGACGACGGCGAGCGCGGTGGCGGCGATGTTGTTCGAGATGATCTGGACGCGAACGCCGGACCAGATGACGAGTGCCGCCGCGCCACCTTGCGCCGCGAGCTTTGCGAGCGGAGGCAGCCGGTAGACGTCGTCCACGAGGCCGGCGAGGAAGAGAATGCCGCAGCCGCCGAGGATCCCGCCGAGCTCGCGGCTCGCCGGAATGACGTGCGTCGCGACGGCGATTCCCGCAGCGACGAGCATGCCGGCGAAGATCCCGCTCCCACCGAGAAGCGGTGTCGACCGCGTGTGCCAGCGGTCCGCACGCGGCGCTGCGACGACATAGCGCGCAGCCGGCGTCTTGCGGAGCGCCCAGATCGCGAGCAGGCTCGCGGGGAGGGCGGCGAGGGCGGCCGCGGTGACCGTCACGGGTGAAGGCTATTCATGGGCTGTTAAGCGGGTGTATGGGCAGCCGTCCGCTAGTTTGGCCCGCGAGTCAGACGTGGAAACAGGCCTCCTCGAGCTCCTCCGCTGCCCCGTCTGCCGGGCCCCCGTCACCGAGGGCGAGGCGGGCCTGGCGTGCACCGCCTGTGGACGTGCCTTCGGGCTCGAGGACGGCATCCCCCTCATGCTGCACGAGGACCTTCCCGGCGCGCGGGAAAAGCTGGGTGAGACGGCCGGCTGGGTCGAGAAGGCGCAGTCCGAGGGCTGGTACGAGCCGGACGACGCGGTCGACGCCGTCCTCCCGTTCGTCAACCGCGAGCTCGGCTGGAACGACCTCGTGTGGCTCGCGAACGGCCACTCGTTCCAGGTGCTCCTCGACCGCTACATCGGCGACCTGCGCGGTCTGCGCGTGCTCGAGGTCGGGGCCGCCAAGGCCTGGGCGTCGCGCTTCTGGCTCGAGCGCGACTGCGAGTTCGTCGCGACCGACATCCTCGTCGACTCGAAGATCGGGCTCGGGCGGGGTGCGTTCTACGGCGACTTCGGACGCGTGCAGGCCGACGGCGAGCATCTGCCGTTCGCGGACGAGAGCTTCGACGTCGTCTACTGCCTCGCAACGCTGCACCACGCACTCGACCTTCGCCAGATGGTGCGGGAGATGGCGCGCGTCGCTCGGCCGGGCGCGGTCGTCGCCGGCCTGAACGAGGGAACGCGCGGCATCGGGCGAAGTTCGGAGAACCCCGATCAGGCGGCCGAGAAGGAGGTCGGGATCAACGAGCACGTGCACACGGTCTGGGCGTACCTCGCCGCGTTCCTCGGAGCGGGGCTTCGCGTGCGCCGGCTCGAGCGGCCCGACGGCTGGGCACCGTCGCCGTACGGGCGACTGCTGTCGAAGATCCCGAAGGTCGGGCTCTCGCTCGGGACGCTCACGCACCTGAGCGCGGTCCACTACTGCGGCGTGTCCGTCTACGCGCGGAAGCCGTCGTGAACGTCTACGCCGACGTCCTGAAGTACCGCGAGCTCTTCGGGAACCTCTTCCGCCGCGACCTGCAGGCGAAGTACAGAGGCTCGGCGCTCGGAGTGCTGTGGACGATCGTGAACCCGATCATGCTTATGGGCGTCTACCTGCTCGTGTTCAGCGTCGTCCTGAAGGCGCGGTTCGCGAACGTCGCCCACTATCCGCTCTTCCTGCTCTCCGGGCTCGCGATCTGGACGTTCTTCGCCGCGGCGTTGCAATCGGCGACGCGCTCGATGCTCGACAACGCGAACCTCATCCGCAAGATCCGCTTCCCGCGGCAGCTCGTTCCGCTGTCGGTCGTCGGGGCGCATCTCGTCAGCTTCGCGGTCATGCTCGTGCTGCTCCTCGTGCTGAACGGGATCATCCTTCCACGCGCGCGTGCGACAGAGCTGCTCGCGATTCCACTCGCCCTGCTCGTCCTCGGACTCGTCTCCGGCCTCGCGCTCGCGCTCGCGTCGCTGAACGTGCTCTTCCGCGACGTCGAGTTCATCGTCGCCGCGTTGCTCGTCCCCTGGTTCTTCCTCACGCCGATCATCTATCCGCTCAACTCGGGGACGCTGGCGCAGCACACGCACGTGATCGCGGTCATCCACTGGCTCAATCCGCTCTCGCCCGCGGTGCAGGCGGTGCGTGCCCCGCTCTTCCTCGGGCAGATGCCGTTCTGGGGCGACGCGCTCTACCTCGTCGTCGCGTGCTTCGTCGCGCTCGCGCTCGGTGCATGGGTCTTCACGCGCGTGGACGATCAGATCGCTATCGAAGTCTGAGCACGAGCCGCGCGTCGAACATCCAGGGCTCGTCGCCGTCAGGCCGGTAGGCCGGCAGCCCAGCGACCTCGTCGTTCGGCTCGAGCGGCGGGAGGAGCGACGGGCACACGAGGGGGTGCGGAAAGCGCGGGTGCCGTCCGCCGCCGGGCGCGTACGGCTCGAGCTCGGGCGGCGTGCGACGGAAGAGGCCGCGCTCGCCTTCGACTGCGCCGCCGACCGCGCCGTAGCCCTCCTCGTGCAGCGCCTGCGCGCGCGCGAGCCAGTCCGCGGACGGTTCCGCGCCGTCGGGGAAGAACGTCCGCGCCTGCGAGGCGTCGCGCGGCGCAACCTCGACGTCGCGCTGGAGCGCAACGTTGCCGAGCTCGGCGAGCCAGAACCTGTTCTCCTCGACGAGGTCGACCGCGAACCGGTAGCGGCCGGGCGGGATCGGGCCGCGCACCGCGATCTCCTGGCGAAGCGTCGCGCCCGGCTCGACCTCCCGCACGAGCGCGGTGCGGATGCCGTCCCAGACGATCGCGTTGCCGCGCTCGTCCAGCCAGTGGTAGGCGATGAAGATCCCCTCGCTCGAACCGCGCGTCCGCCACGGCGCCGAGCCTGCGTTCTCGACCTCGACGGTCGCCATGCGCAGCACGCCCGCCTCCACCGGGGGGAGCTCGAGTGCACGCCAGCGCACTACGAGGGGGCCGGAGGGTGGCACCGGGCTACTGTAGATCGCGTGACCGAGCCTCTCCTCGTTCGGGTCGCGCGCCGCGAGCCGGTCGAACGCACGCCCGTGTGGTTCATGCGGCAGGCCGGGCGCTCGCTGCCCGAGTACCGCGCGCTGCGCGAGCGCCACGGGTTCTTCGAGCTGGCCGGGACGCCCGAGCTCTGCGCCGAGGTGACGCTGCAGCCCGTGCGCCGGCATGGCGTCGACGCGGCGGTGCTCTTCGCCGACATCATGACCCCGGTCCTCGGGATGGGAATCGGCGTCGATCTCGTCGAAGGCATCGGCCCCGTCGTCGACCGGCCGATCGAGAGCATGGCCGACGTCGAGCGCCTCTCCATCGGGGAGCCGGACGAGAACGTGCTCGAGGCGATCCGCATCGTGCGCCGTGAGCTCGACTCCGATCGCGCCCTGGTCGGGTTCTGCGGCGGCCCGTTCACCGTGGCCGGCTATCTCGTCGAAGGGAAGCCGAGCCGCGACTTCGCGCGCACGAAGGCGCTGATGTACCGCGAGCCCGCCGTCTGGCACGCGCTCATGGAGCGTCTGTCGGAACAGTTCGCCCGCTACGTCTCCGCCCAGGCGCGCGCCGGCGCGGACGTGATCCAGCTCTTCGACTCCTGGGTCGGTGCGTTGTCGGCGGCCGACTACGCCGAGTACGTGGAGCCGTACTCCGCGCGCATCCTCGCCGCGGTGGACGTGCCGACGATTCACTTCGGCACCGGCGCGACGGAGGCGCTGCTCGGGGCGCTCGTCCGCGCCGGCGGCGACGTCATCGGCGTCGACTGGCGCCTGCCCATCGGCGCGGTGCCGGAGGATCGCGCGGTGCAGGGCAATCTGGATCCTGCGGTTCTCCTGGGGCCCTGGGACCTCGTCGAGCGCGCCGCGCTCGACGTGCTCGCGCAGGGCTCCGGACGCTCGCACATCTTCAATCTCGGCCACGGCGTCCTGCCGCAGACCGACCCGGACGTGCTGACGCGCCTCACCGCGCTCGTCCAGGAGCCCGTGCATGCCTGACGCGGTCGTGTTGATGGCGTACGGGTCGCCGGAGCGCGTCGACGACGTTCCCGCCTACTACGCCGACATTCGCGGCGGCCGGCCGATCGCGCCGGAGTACCTCGAGGATCTCGTCGCGCGCTACCGGCGGCTCGGGATCGAGGACTCGAACCCGCTGAACGAAATCACCGAGCACACGCGCGCCGAGCTCGAACGTCAGCTCGGCGGCATCCCCGTCTTCACCGGGATGAAGCATTGGACGCCGCACATCGCCGACGCGGCGCAGGCCGCACTCGCGGGCGGCGCCGACCGACTGGTCGGGCTCGTGCTTGCGCCGCATTACTCCGCGCTTTCGATCAAGGGCTACCGCGACCAGCTCGAGGGCGCCGTCGACGCGCACGCCGATCTGCGCTTCGTCGACAGCTGGCACCTCGAGCCTGCGTTCGTCGAGCTCCTCGCCGACCGGATCAGCGGAACGGACGCGCACGTCGTGTTCACCGCGCACTCGCTGCCCGCGCGAATCCTCGACATGGGCGACCCGTACAAGGACCAGCTCTTGGAGACGTCGCGCGAGGTCGCGAACGCCGCGGGCGTCGACGACTGGTCGTTCTCGTTCCAGAGCGAGTCCCCGACCGGCGAGCCCTGGCTCGGCCCGGACATCCTCGACCACCTCACCGATCTGCGTGGCACCGGCGTCGACCACGTCCTCGTCTGTCCCGTCGGCTTCGTGTCCGATCATCTGGAGATCAGGTGGGACATCGACGTCGAGGCGCAGGAGAAGGCGGCCGAGCTCGGAATGACGCTCGAGCGGATCGAGATGCCGAATGACGATCCCGAGTTTGTCGACGCACTCGCCACGATCGTGAAACGAGCTCTGACGTGACGCCCGGGACGATCGAGGTCGAGCACGCGGCGCGGCGCTTTCGCGTGTATCCGCGCGAGAGCCGCGCGCTGAAGGATCTGATCGTTGCGCGTGGGCGCACGCGCGGAACCGATGTCTGGGCGCTGCGCGACATCTCGTTCTCGGTCGAGCCGGGGAGTGCCGTCGGCCTCGTCGGCAGGAACGGCTCCGGCAAGACGACGCTCCTGCGACTGCTCTCCGGGATCGTCAAGCCGACGTCGGGGCGCGTCGCTGTCGGCGGCCGCGTCGGCTCGCTGCTCGAGCTCGGCGCCGGGTTCCATCCCGATCTCACCGGACGCGAGAACGTCTACCTGAACGGCTCGATCCACGGCCTGCGGCGCGTCGCGATCCGCGAGAAGCTCGACGAGATCGTCGCGTTCGCCGGGCTCGAGGACTTCATCGACCTGCCCGTGCGCACCTATTCGTCCGGCATGTACATGCGGCTGGGGTTCGCGATCGCGTCGCACATCGAGGCGGACGTCCTCCTCCTCGACGAGGTGTTCGCCGTCGGCGACGAGGCGTTCCAGCGCAAGTGCTTCGGGAAGATCTTCGAGTTCAAGCAGCGCGGCGGGACGATCGTTTTCGTCTCGCACGACGCCAGCGCGGTGGAGCGGCTGTGCGACCGTGCGGTCCTGTTGAGCGACGGCCGCGTCGCGTTCGACGGACCGACGCACGAGGCGGTTGTCGCATACCGCCGCATGCTCGCAGGCGAGCGCGACCCGGAGGAGCGCGCCGCCGGCCTGAAGGAGTGGGGCGGCGACGTCGCCCGCGTCGAGAACGTGCGCCTGCTCGACGCGGACGGCGGAGAGCGCAGCCAGTTGCTTGCCGGCGAGCCGTTCGCGATCGCGCTCGACATCGCCGCCGACGCGGTCATCGCACCGCCGCGGCTCGGCTGGGAGCTCCGCGACGACGCAGGCATCCTCGTTGCCGCCGGCGCGGTGTCGACGAGCGAGCTCGGATGGAACGGCGACACCCGCGGGCTTCCGCTCCGCTTCGATTCGATCCACCCCCCGTTCGCCGACGGACGACTCCACTTGCGGCTCGACATCAGTGACGAGCACGGCGAAACGCAGTACCACTCGCTCGACGAGGCGCTCGTGTTCGTCGTTTATCCCGCCGACGAAGGACGTGGCCTCGTGCACCTCGAAGGGACTTGGTCGTGAGCAGCAGAACGTGCCCGGACTGGCCCGACCTGATGGAGATCGCGCCCGAGCTCCAGTTCAAGCACTACACGGTCGCCGAGGCGCAGCTGCCGGCGGACGTGGTCATGCAGATCCGCGACGTGTCGCTCGCCGACGTCGCCGTCTGCTGCGACCTCGAGCACAACGTCTTCTACGCGGCGCACACCGACGAGCGCCTCGCCGACGCTTTGAGGTCAAGTCACTGGTTCGAGGTACGCGACTGGATCCGCGCCGGTAGGCCGGGCCAGGCTTACTGAGTCACGGGATTCGGCAACGGCTCGCCGCGCTGGAAGGCGAGGATGTTGTCGACGACGACGCGCGACATCCCGGCACGCGTCTCGAGGGTGTCGCTGGCGATGTGGGGCGTGAGGACGACGTTCGGAAGGTCGAAGAGCTCGGGCGGCACGTGCGGCTCGTGCGCAAAGACGTCGAGGCCCGCCGTGATGCGCCCGGAGACGAGCTCGGTGACGAGCGCCTCCTCGTCCACGACGGCGCCGCGGGCGGTGTTCACGAACGTCGCGCCGTCCTTGAGCAATTCGAGCTTCTCGCGCGAGATCAGCCCCCTCGTCTCGGCGTTGAGCGGCACGTGCACGCTGACGATGTCGGCGGCGCGCAGGACATCGTCGAGGTCGCCTTCGCTTCGGCGGACGGGGAGGACGCGCATGTCGAATCCCGCCGCGCGGCGGGCGACCGCAGAGCCGATGCGGCCGGCGCCGACGATCCCGAGCGTCGCGCCGCTCACCTCGCGGCCGTCTCGCAGGCCGGCCCAGCCGCCCCCGCGGACGATGCGGTCGCCCGTGACCAGTCCGCGCCGGGCCGCGAGCATGAGCGCCATCGCAAGGTCGGCGGTGGCCGCGTCGAGCACGCCGGGCGTGTTCGACACCGCGACTCCTCGGGCCGTTGCCGCGGCGATGTCGATGCGGTCGTAGCCGACGCTGTAGTCCGCGATGAGCCGCAGCGACGGATAGAGCGTCAGGTCGACGGGCTCGTTGACGACGACCAGCGCCTCGACGTCCGGCCCCGGAACGTCGGCCGGCGCGATCTCCACCGGATCGAGCTCGGCCCACGCCGGGCCCGGCAGCACGCGGGTCGCCCTGACCTTCACCCGCGCCACGCTACTACGCTCTCTCCATGACGACGGTGGTCGTACCGTTCGCAGGCGCTGCGGGCAAGACGCGGTTGGACGCGTCGCGCCGCACGCGCCGCGACCTCTCGCTCGCGATGCTCGCCGACGTCGTCGCCGCGTCGATCGTAGTCGGCGCGACGCTGGTCGTCACCGGCGACGAGGAGGGAGCCGCGCTCGCACGTGAGCTCGGCGCTGACGCGGTCGCGGATCCCGGAGGCGGCCAGGGGCCTGCCGTCCAGGCGGCTCTCGCCGGCGTCGACGGCACTGCGCTCGTCGTGAACGCCGACGTGCCGTGCGCCGTGCCGGACGACCTGCGTGCGCTGCTCGATGGTGTGCCCGAGCGCGGCATCGCGGTTGTCGAGGCGCTGGACGGCACGACGAACGCGCTCGGCCTCTCGGCCGCCGATCTGTTCCGGCCCCTCTACGGTCCGAACAGCGCACGCCGTTTCCACGCGCTCGACGTCGAGACCGTCTCCATGGTCGTCCCGAACCTCGCGGAGGATGTCGACACGATGGGCGACCTCGAGCGCCTGCAGCTGCGGTGCGGTCCGCGCACGCAGTCCGTCCTCGCCACGCTCACGACGCAGACCGCACAGTGAAGGTCGTCGTTCTCTCCGGCGGCGTCGGGGGCGCCCGCTTCGTGCAGGGCGTCGCGGCCGCGACGGAGGACGTCACCGTCGTCGGCAACGTCGGCGACGACCTCGAGGTGCTCGGACTGCACGTCTCACCCGATCTCGACTCGATCATGTACGCGCTCGCAGGCCGGAATGACGAGGCGCGCGGCTGGGGACGCGCGGGCGAGACGTGGCGCGTGCTCGAAAGCGTCGGCGAGCTCGGGGGCGAGACGTGGTTCCGCCTCGGCGACCTCGATCTCGGCATCCATCTCGTGCGCACGCAGGCATTGCACGCGGGCGAGCCGCTCTCGCAGGTGACCGGCCGGTTGTGCGCCGCGCTCGGCGTGGACGCGCGGTTGCTTCCCGCCACGGACGACCGTCTGCGGACGT
>DASYFU010000086.1:0-1519 GCA_036498225.1 Gaiellaceae bacterium
CCGTCGGTGCGCTCTTCGCCGAGCTCGCGCGCACGAGCGGCGCGGCGATCGTGTGCGCGACGCACGACCCCGTGCTCATCGAGCATGCGCACGACGAGTTCCCGCTGGCTACTCTCGCGGCGTGAGTCAAGAGGGCGTCGACCTCCTCCTCCGCGGCTACCGCGCATTCGTCGCGGGCGACCTCGACGCGATCGCGGAGATGCTCGATCCCGAGGTGGAGTGGGTCGGCGACGAGGCCGAGGGTGCATTCGACCGCGACGACGTCCTCGCCATTCTCGAGGAGCGCGTCGCCGAGGGCTATCACGTCACCGTCGACCGCTGTATCGGCGTCGGCGACCGCGTCGTCATCAGCATGCGCTTCTCGCGCATCGAGCCGGACGAGACGGACGAGCGGCCGCTCCAGTCGCGCCGCTTCTACCTCGTCGGCCGCTACGCCGCGGTGGTGACGACGCACGAGGGTCGCGTCGCCCGCGTGGAGGAGCATCCGCATCTCGGAGCGGCGCTCGCCGCCGTCGGATTGGAGGATCAATGAGAACGCTCGCGCTTCTCGCCTTGTCGCTCGGCCTCGCGGCGCCGAGCCCGGCTCAGCGGCACGCGATCACGCAGGCGTTCACCGGCTACGTCCACATGCCGAGCTCGCCAGCGGCGAAGGACAACCGCATCCTCTCCATCTCCGTATCGAAGCTCGACTCGCGCTATGCCGCCGCGCGCCTGTTCTCGAAGAGCGCCGGCCCGTCGGAGATGCTCTTCAACCTGAGCCACGGAACCTGGTGGGTGGTCGCGTTCGGCTCCTCGTTCGGATGCGACGCCGCGCCGAAGGCCGTGTTGAGCGACCTGAAGATCGGGTGCGCGCCGCCGAACGGCGTCGCATGGATAAACACATGCGGCCCGCTCGTGAGCAAGCCGACGAGCATCACGCTCTCGTGCGCTGACGGAAACTACGGCCTCGATCACCTCGATTGGCGCGGCTGGGGAAGAGCGGCCGCTACGGCCGCCGGGTTCGCCTTTGCGAACGACTGCAAACCGTACTGCGCTGCCGGCCACTTCCACACATATCCGGTGACCGTGACCGCCGACCGGCTCGCGAAGTGCGGCCTCACGCCGACGTACGGCCGCGTGATCATCACGTACCCGGCGGCTCGCCCACAAGCGATTCCCCGTCACGACGTGCGTGTGCTCGGCTGTTGAGCGGCCGCCGTTCCAACCGAGGCTAGAACCCGGCGCCCGCGTACTCGAGCGCCGAGGGGAACGTCGCGCTCCAGAAGTGGCCGCGGTCGATCGGCGGCAGGCGCCACAGCTCGACCGGAAGCCGCAGTGCGCGCACCTCGCGCGCGAAGTCGACCGACCAGCTCGTGAGCACGTCGCCATGGTTGCCGCCGACTGAGACGTAGAAGCGCGTACTGTCGCGCCGCAGCTCCGTCGCCTCCTTCCGCACGAGGAGGGTCGGCGTGTGCGCGTCGAGATCCGCCTTCCCGGCGCCCGTGAACGGCCCATCCGGGAACACCGGTGCGAAGTAGCC
>DASYFU010000087.1:0-4670 GCA_036498225.1 Gaiellaceae bacterium
AGCTCACGGGCGCCGTTCGGGCTCGTGACGACCAGCCAGTCGTACGCCGACGCGTCGACCGGGTCGTCGCCGAGCGGCACCGTTCGAATCAGCTCGCAGACGACGACCTCGTGCCCGAGCGCTTCGAGCCGTGGGACAAGCTCGCTACGTGTGACGACGATTCGCATCGGCGAGCTCCTGCCCGAGCGCAGCCGCATCGGCGCCGCTCCGCCGCTCGATCCACGAACCGTCCTCGGCGGCGACCAGCCCGGTCAGCGTCGTGCCGTCGTGATGCGCGGCCAGGGGCGCGAGACAGCCGCCGCCGACCGCTGCGACGACCGTGCGCTCCGCCTCGACGCAGCGGCGCGTGTCCTCGTGATCCGCGGCCGCGACGAGGTGAGTCTCGCCCTCGCGCACCTGCAGCGCGAGTGCCCCCTGGCCCGCCTCGGGAAGCATCTCCTCGGGCGGGAAGCGAAGGCCGATCTCCCTCGCGAGACCCAGACGGTCGAGACCGCATGCTGCAAGGACGACCGCGTCGAGCCCGCGCTCGCCGCGCTTGCGCAGGCGCGTGTCGATGTTCCCGCGCAGCGGCTCGATCGACAGCGACGGCTCCAGCGCGAGCAGCTGCGCGCGGCGACGCACCGATGCGGTGCCGACGCGCATTCCCGGACGGAGCGAGTCTGCGCCGCACAGCGCGTCTCGCGGATCCTCACGCGCCAGATACGCGCCGACGACGAGGCCGTCGGTATCGGTGGACGTCATGTCCTTCGCCGAATGCACCGCGATGTCGATGCGATGATCGAGCAGCGCTTCCTCCAGCTCCTTGACGAACACACCGCGCGATCCGATCTCGCCGAACGGCTTTGTACGGTCGCGATCGCCGGCGGTGGTGATCGGGACGAGCGCGATCTCAATGCCCGGGGCACGAAGCCGCGCCGCAGCGAGCTCGGCCTGGGTCAGCGCGAGACGACTACCGCGACTGCCGACGCGTATGAGCACAGTGTGCGTGTCGCCGAACGGACTGGCCGCAGAGCGACGCGCCTCGCGGTCGGACGCGAACGAACGCGGTCGGCACCTGCAGCGGCAGCGGCCGACCCACCATCCGCAGAGGAAGCGGCTTCAGCGTTCGTCCTCACCGAGACCGAACAGGTGACGCACGGCCTCAGCATAGATAACCCCATCGGCTGCCGCCGCTGCCTGTTTCAGACGAACCGTCGGCAGATGCAGCAACTTGTTCACGATCTGCGCCGTGATCGACTCGACGGCGCGACGCTGACCCTCGTCGAGCCGCGCGAGCACACCCTCCGCCTTCGCCAGCTCCTGCTCGCGGATCTCCTCGGCGTGCGCGCGCAGCGACGCGATGGCGGGAACGACATCGAGCGACGCCTGCCATTCGTGGAACTTGTCGGCCTCGGCGCTGACGATCGACTCCGCGCGCTCTGCCTCACTGCGGCGGCCGGCGAGCGTCTCGGCGACGATCGCCTGCAGGTCGTCGATGTCGTACAGGTAGCAGCCTTCGAGCTCGTGGATGGCCGGATCGAGGTCGCGCGGAACCGCGAGGTCGATGAGCAGCAGCTGCCGCCCGCGACGCACGCGGCCGACGGTCGCGGCGTCGAGGACGTATCCGGCCGAGCTCGTGGAAGACACGACGACGTCTGCGCGCGCGAGCTGCTCCTCCAGCTCCGCCCGGTCGGTCTTGCTGTTCGCGACGAACGCGATGTTCGCTCCGCGCGTGCGCAGGTTGCGTGCGGCCTGGCCGCTCACCTTCCCGGCGCCCACGAGGAGGATGTCGCAGCCGTCGAGGTCGCCGAACACCTGCTCGGCGAGCGCGGCGGCGGCGGACGAGACGGACGCGGGGCTCTCGCCGATCGCCGTCTGCGCGCGCACCTTCCGACCCGCGTGCAGCGCATGGCGGAACACGCGGTTGAGCAGCGTGCCCGGTGTCCCGGCATCGTGCGCCGCGCGCACCTGCCCGAGGATCTCGCCCTCGCCCGGTAC
This sequence comes from Gaiellaceae bacterium, assembly GCA_036498225.1. Classification (GTDB taxonomy): domain Bacteria; phylum Actinomycetota; class Thermoleophilia; order Gaiellales; family Gaiellaceae; genus Palsa-739. Next base: position 1,978 of record DASYFU010000087.1, read on the forward strand.
GAGCGAATCGAGGCCGGCAGCGACGCGGAACAGGTGCAGCGCGGCGGCGTGGTCGCGCAGCCGGTAGAGAACCGGCTCGAGCTCGCCGAGGATCTCCGTCGCGCGCCGCTCGGCGTCGTCGGCGTCCTCCGCCTCGACGTACAGCTCCGTCCGATTGCACGTCGAGAGGCACACCGCAGAGCCGAGGCGCTCGGCGATCGCATGCGCCTCGTCGCGATCGAACGCGACGCGCTCCCGCAGCTCGACGGGAGCCTGATGGTGCGAGGTGCCGACGAGGACGAGGCGCATCAGCCGAAGTGGGTTGCAGGGAGGGCGAGACGGACGACGATGACGAGCGCGAAGCCGGCGAGCGCGAGATACGCCGCGCGCCTTCCCGACCAGCCGACCGCGCGAACGCCGAGATACGAGGTCCACACGACCCAGGTGACGAGCGTCGCGACCACGAGCGCGTCGACCCGTTCGCCTCGACTGACGAGCCTGCCGATACCGACCCCGATTCCGAGCGTGAGCGCCGGGACGGAGACGAGGACGGTGCGCGCGGCGAGCCGGTCGAGCACGGCCAGCGACGGCGCCGGACGCCGGAGGATGGTCGCCTCGCGCCGCTTCAGCCGGCGTTCCTGCCAGAGGTAGAGGCCGGAGAGCGACGCCGCGAGCGTGAACCCGGCGAAGGCGGCGAGCACGAGGCCGACGTGCAGGACGAGGAAGAGATTCGAGTAGTGGCTCCGGCTTCCCATCCCGGTTCCGCCACCCGCGCGCGCGACCACGAGCAGAACGGCCGCGAGCGGCATGACCGCGAGCCCGAGCAGCCGATACGGCCTGCGGCAGCCCCAGATGAGATACGCACCGACGACGAACCACACGAACAGGTTGAGCGACGTCGCCCACGTCCCCCAGGGGAAGCCGTCGTCGCGCGACGCCTGGACGCCGAGGAGCGCGGTCTGCACGAGCCAGCCGAGGCGCACGCCCCACGTCGCCAACCGGCCCGCAGCGCCGGGATGCCGCGCGTCGCCGAAGTACCCGACGGCGGCCTCGCCGTAGAGCAGGAGTGCAGGCCAGAAGAGGAGCTCAGCCAACGGAGATCGTCTCGCGCTCGTCCTCTGCCGTCTTCGGCTCGGCGCGCTCGAGATCGCCGACCTCGCGCTCGAGCCGGCTCAGCTTCAGCGCGATGAGCACGACGTACGCGAGCACGACGGCGAAGATGACGCAGTACGCGGCGGTGACGTACTTCTCAGCGGTCGTCACGCGAGCCTCAGCTCCCGGATGCGAAGGTCGAGGCGCTTGCCCGAGAGCTCGATGCGATAGAGCGTGTGCGCGAACACGAGCAGCGCCGCCTGCGCGACGCAATAGGTGACGAGGATCCAGCCGCCGAAGTTCGGGCCGTGCAACGTGAACACCTGCGGGTGGACGAAGCTCTTCGCGATGCGAATGGCGAGGAAGCTCACGGGGATGAGGACGACGCCGAACAGCGCGTACACCGCAGAGAAGTTCGCGCGCTGCGGTCCCGGGTCGACGGAGAACCGCAACATGAAGTACGCGCAGTAGAAGAGATAGAGGACGAGGAAGAGCACGAGCTCGTCCTCCCCCCACAGCCACCAATGGCCCCACGAGATCTTCGCCCAGATGGAGCCTGTGAGAAGCACGAGCGTCCCGAAGATCACGCCCTGGTGGACGGCGACGTAGCTCTCGAGGTCGGCGCGTGGGTCGCGCTTCCAGAGATGGAGCAGCGCCTTCCACGCGCCGGCGGCGAAGCAGAGATACGCCGTGAAGGCGATCGAGACGTGGAAGTAGAAGATGCGCTGCGAGAAGCCCTGGTCGGCGTCGTTCGGCGCGACGAAGAACACGAGGACGAGCGCGACGGTCACGAGCACGAGCGAGGCCGCCGCGAGCGCCGGGAGCGGGATCCGGTGCGAGCGCGTCACGACCGAAGGTTACTCGGTGACGACGTACTCGAAGCTCGCCCAGCAGAGGAGGGCGAACAGCGCGTCGTAGAGCGCGAGGAAGCCGAGGTACCGGCCCGGCGCGGAGACCACGCTGGCGCCGACGCCGCCGATCACGAGCGGGATGGCGAGCGGCAGGAAGAGGAGCGGCATCAGCAGGTCGCGGGCGCGCGTGGCGACCGCCATGGCGCCGACGAACGTGCCGACGGCGCAGATGCCGACGTCGGCGAGCGCGACGCCGGCGATCGTCGAGCCACGGAGGCCGTGAAAGAACAGGGCGAAGACCGGCAGCGCCACGACCTCGGCCGCAACGAGGAACGCCAGCGTGGCGATCGACTTCGCGAGCCAGATCGCGCTGCGGTCGCACGGCGCGAGCACGAGCCCGTCGAGGACGTGCTGCTCGCGCTCAGGAACGAACGCGCGGCCGAGGCCGAGGAGCGCAGTAAAGACGATCGCGACCCAGAGCAGCCCGCTCGCCGCGAGCTTCGAGGAGCCTGCCGGCAGCGCGAAGTGGAACACGACGAACGTCGCGACGACGAAGAGCAGCATCGCCGGCAGCGTGTCGCGCGCACGCAGCTCCAGCAGGAGATCCTTGCGGGCAAGCGCGCGCACGTCCGCGACGTAGCTCATGCCGCCAATGCGACGCGCATCGTCGCGAACGGTTCGACGTGTGCGGGATCGTGCGTCGAGACGAGGAACGTGCGCCCGTCACGCAGCTCCTGCAGCTGCTCGTCGAGCAGCGCGACCCCTGCGGTG
>DASYFU010000088.1:0-3941 GCA_036498225.1 Gaiellaceae bacterium
GGGGCCCCGACCGCCTGCCCGGGGCCCCCGACTCTTACCTCGGGCGAAAGTGCTGCGCACTTCCGCCCGGATGTGGTACCCGCTTCGCGGGAGCGGACGCGGGCAGAGCCCGCGTCCTCTTGGGGTGTTGGCGGAGGGTTGTTCTGCGCGGGCGTCCGCGCCTTCGGCGTGAACGCCCGCTCGTCCGGTCGGCGCGAACGCTTCGCGTTCGCTCCGCCCCTGGTCGTGGCGTCTTTCGAGCGTTTCGAGCCACTCGCTGCTCCGCCCCGTGTCGACGCGCCGGCGTTTCCACCACTCGCCGGCGCGTTTTTCGGCGTTTCCACCCACTCGCGCTACCTTTCCCGCCGTGGAGCGGGAGGAGATGCGGCGTGGCCGCATTCAGCTGGCTGAAGAGATCGAGCCGCTCGAGGACGAAGACCTCTGGAGCGGCGAGGAAGAAGGGGACCACGCCGGTTGGTATTGCGTCAGCACGGATCCCTTCCCGTGCCCGGCGCCGGGCTGCACGTTCATCGCCGAGTTCATGACCGCTGCGCACCTCGTGCTCGTGTGGGAGGAGCGCGACGACCCGAACCTCCTCCGGCACGCGGGCCGCGCCAAAGAGGTCGGGCGCAACCCGCACGTCGTCACGTACGAGCGCTCGTTCGGCCCGAGCGCGTCGTACTACGCGTGGGAAGCGGCGGGTCGGCCGGTGCACGGCATCCGCAAGTAGCCGCGTGCTCGAGTCGCACTTCGGCGAGTCGGCGCCGCTGAGCGTCGGCATCGAGGAGGAGTTGATGATCCTCGACGCCGAGACGCTGCTGCCCGTCGCGGCCGTCGACCGGTTCCTGGACACGCCGGGCTTCAAGACGGAGCTGCACGCGTCCGTCGTCGAGCTGAACACCGGCGTCTGTGCCGATGCCGCGAGCGCCGTCGAGGAGCTGCGCCGATCGCGCGCGACGGCATCCGAGATCGCGGCGTCGAGCGGTCTCGCGATCGCAGCCGGCGGGTCGCATCCGACCGCACCGTTCGACTCGCTTCCCGTCGTGCAGGAGGAGCGGTATCTCGCGATGATCCGCGACGTCGGCTGGGCCGCTCGGCGCCAGGGCGTGAACGGGATGCACGTGCACGTCGGCGTCGCGAGCGGCGACGTGTGCTGGGAACGCCTCGAAGCCGTCTTGCCGTGGCTGCCGGTCGTGCTCGCGCTGTCGGCCAACTCCCCGTTTCTCGAAGGCGTCGAGACCGGAATGCTCTCGTCGCGCGCGCCGATTCTCTCGGAGCTCCCGCGCAGCGGCGCCCCGACGGTGTTCGACGGGTACGCCGACTGGGAGGCCTGGGTCGAGCGCCACATCGCGCTCGGCGTCATCGACGACTACACACGCATCTGGTGGGACGTGCGCCCGCATCCGCGCTTCGGCACGCTCGAGGTGCGCATCGCAGACCAGCCGACCTCGATCGAGCGGACGGCGCTCGTCGCCGAGCTCGTCGTCTCGCTCGTCGCGTCCGCTGCGGGCACCAGGGCTCAGCGCGCCGATTACCTCCAGAACCGCTGGGCCGCCGCGCATCTCGGTCTCGACGCGGAGCTCATCCATCCCGACGGCGATCGCCTCGTGACCGCTCGTGAGCTTGCCGCCGAGCTCCTCGGCGCGGATCCGCCCGAGCCGGAGGCGCTCCTGCAGCTCCGCGCCGGCGTGGCCGCCGCCGCCGCGGACCTCGTTGCCAGGACGGTAGGCTGAAATCACCGTGGCGACGCAGACCGAGACGCTGCAGGTGACCGGCATTCGCTGCGAGCGATGCGTCGCTCGTCTCGCCGCCGCTCTCACCGGCCATACCGGCCTCGAGGCGGCCAACGCGAACCTCATGGGTGAGGTCACGCTCTCCTGGAACGACCAGCAGACGAGCCGTGACGCCATCCTCTCGGCGCTCGGCAAAGCCGGCTTCCGGGAATCCTGAGCGCCCCTCGGGCGTTCTGGCTAGTGTGGCTGCCATGGCTGAGACACAGCCGGACGCGACGCGCATCGCCGCGGACGCGCGCGATCGCATTCGGTTCGAAGAGGAGGCGCTCGAGCTCTCGGATCAGGTGTTTCGCGTGGCGCGGCACCTCGCCGGCTCGCGCGAGGAGGCCGAAGACCTCGTGCAGGAGACGTATACGCGCGCCTTTCGCAGCTGGCGCTCGTACCAGCCAGGCACGAACCTTCGTGCGTGGCTGCTGCGCATCCTGACCAACCTGAACATCGACCGCGGGCGCCGCGCGCAGCGCACGCCGCCGATGCAGGGTCTCGAGGCGAACGACTACTTCCTGTACGACCGGCTCTCCGAGTCCGACGGCGGCGCCAGCGACGAGGACCGTGTCGTCGAGCGGCTCTCGCAGGACGACATCGTCACCGCGTTGTCCGCCGTACCGCACGACTTTCGTGACGTGATCGTGCTCGTCGACATCGGCGACTTCAGCTACCAGGACGCGGCGCAGATCCTCGACATCCCGATCGGGACCGTGATGTCGCGGCTCCACCGAGGACGTCGCATCCTGAAGCGGGAGCTCGCCGAATCCGTGTTGGAGGAGAGTTCATGATGGGACACCCCGACGACCCGTGCGCGCACTGCGAAGAGATGATGCAGCCGTACCTCGATCACATCCTCAGCGAGGCTGAGATGCGCGAGGCGGAGTTGCATCTCGACGAGTGCGAGTGGTGTCGAAAGCGCTACCGCTTCGAGGAGAGCCTGCGCGTGTACGTGCGCACGGCGGTGAGCGAGCCGATGCCGGCGGCGCTCAAGCAGAAGCTCGCGGCGCTGCGGATACCGCTGAACTAGTACAGCAACTGCTTCGCGTGCCGGAGCATCGGCCGCTCACCGCGCGCGAGCTGCCCCTCGACCTGCGCGAGCGCTTGGCCCTTGCGGTCCGCAGGGATCGACCAGCGGAGCCGCTGCTCGTACGGCGCGTAGCTCACTGCTTCGATCAGCAAGTCGCCGGAGGGGCGCGCGAACAGCTTCCGTAGGAGCCGGAAGCGCGTCTTGGGCGGCAGCTCGGCTCGCTCGCGGTACGCGTAGATCTCCCACTCGCGGCCGTCGGGGCTCATCGTGCGTGCGGCCCGCCTAAGGCTGCTCATCGACGTCTCCCGGCGGGATCAGGTCGTCGCACTCGACGAGATGCGCGTCGAGCAAGCGTGCGCCCTCGTCGGGGACGAGTGGCCATGCCGCGCGCGCGAGCAGGACGGGATGCAGGCGGACTCCGCCGTACGTGCACGCATACACGGCGCCGCCGTCGTACCGCCAGGCAGCGATCACGCGGTCGAGCGCGCGCGGATCGAGGTCGGGCCCGTCGGCGAGCACGACGAGCGCCGCCTCCGCGTCATCGGGGAGCGCATTGAGCCCGCAGCGCAACGACGCGCCAGGCCCGCGGTCCCAGTCGGGGCAGGCGACGGTGCGTGCATCCGTCTCGATCGCATGCGCGCCGGTCACGACGAGAACGTCGTCGACGGAGCTCGCGCGGACGGCGGCCAGCACACGCGGCAGCAGCTCCTGCTGCTTCGGCGGCGAGTGTCCGTATCGGGAGGATGCTCCCGCCGCGAGAACGACGGCATGGATTGTCACGTCTCGCAGCAAGCTAGCGACTCGGGCCGGAGCTAACGCGAAGCGTTAGCGGAGGCCGCATCAGCGCGCGGGGATGGCGATAGCCACCACCGCGCGCGCAGAACGAAACGGTCGCCGACACCATAAGAGGAGGCGGGCTTTGCCCGACTCCGATCCCGCGAAGCGGGAACCTTTAACCGCGGGAAGTGCGGAGCACTTCTCGCGGCTTTAGTTGCAGCCGGCGAGAGCCGCCCAGCGACTCTCGACGTTGGCGACGTAGCGCATGCTGATGGGGCCGAGGACGTCGTGGTCGGCGTCGATCCGGGTGGGGCCTGCGTTGTATGCCGCGAGAGCAAGATCCGTTCGGTTGTACCGATCGAGGAGCAGCCGGAGAT
>DASYFU010000089.1:0-6283 GCA_036498225.1 Gaiellaceae bacterium
GGCACGACGTCGAGCGCGTTCTCGCGCGCGCACCACTCGATGTCCTCCTCGAGGCCGTGCTTGCGCAGGTTCCGGGCACTCCGGCTCGCCCCCAGCCCGGCCTGTGAGTCGGGAAAGCTCGCCGCCAGCCGCGCGGCCGCGGCCGCCGAGTCCATGTGGTCGCCGCCGAGCGAGGCGACGATGCGGCCGGCGCAGTACGCGTCGTCGAGCGCGAGCTCGCCGAGGACGCCCGCGCACAGCACCGCGACGTCCTCCCCAGTCTCCCGCGCCGCGGTCGCGACCGCGCCCAGGTTGAGGAGCGAGCCGACGAAGACCTGCTCGAACCGCGCCGCCGCGGCGACGAGCAACCGTGTCCCGTTCGTCGTCGTCAGGATCAGCGTCCTGGCCGCCGGCGCGCCCGCGAGCTCGCGCGGCGAGTTGCCAAAGTCGAACCCGTCGATGTGCTCGAGCCGGCGCTCGCCGGCGAGCTTCACGTCGCCCTCGGTTTCCGCGAGCGCGCGGGCATCCTCGATCTCCGCGCAGCAGAGGACGCGCGTGTACCCCGACGCGAGCGCCTGCGCCATCGTCGAGGTCGCCCTCAGGACGTCGACGACGATGCCGATCGTTGCAGGTGTCTGCTCTCCCGGAGTGAACGCGACATGAACGCGCACCCGACTACCCTAGTGCCCGCATGCCGACGTGCTACCGCCACCCCGACCGAGAGACCGGCCTCTCCTGCTCGGAGTGCGGACGCCCCATCTGCACCGAATGCATGACGATGGCGCCCGTCGGGATCCGCTGTCCGGACCATGCCGGCGGCGGCGCCGGTCGGCGCACGCTCCTCCGGCCGCCGACGGTTCCTCGTCACCACCGCCGCGTCCTCGACACACGCGTGACGTACGGGCTCATCGCGCTGAACGTCGTCATCTACCTCATCACGGTGGTCCAGGGTCGCGGGATCAACAGCCCGGGCGGCTCGCTCTACGACAAGTGGATCCTCTACGGGCCGCTCGTCGCGCACGGGGATTGGTGGCGGCTCGCCACCGCGATGTTCCTGCACGGCTTCCTGCTCCACATCGCGCTCAACATGTGGGCGCTCTGGATCATCGGCCGCCCCGTCGAGCTCTATCTCGGCCCGACGCGCTACTTGCTTCTGTACTTCGTCTCCGGTCTTGCGGGATCGGCGGGCGCGCTCATCAACTCGCCGACGCAGCCGGTGGTCGGAGCGTCGGGCGCGATCTTCGGCGTGCTCGGCGCGATGCTCATCCTCGAGTGGCAGGTGACGGGGCGGTTCGCCGGCCAGGCGCTGACCCTGATCATCCTGAACCTCGTGATCAACTTCGTCTTCAACGGCGTCGGCGGGAACATCTCCATCGGCGGCCACATCGGCGGCGTCATCGGCGGCATCCTCTGTGCGCTTGCGTTCGCGAACTGGGGGTCGCGGCAGATATCCCGCACACGTCTCCAGATACAGGGATTCGCCGGGCTCGCGATCATCGCCGCGGCAAGCGTCGCGCTCGCGTACTGGCGCGTGCGCGGTCTGAGCTAGCCGCCCGCCGAGACGTACTCGGCGCGACGCGCCTGCTTCAGCACCGCCTGTGCGGCGGCAAGCCTCGCGACCGGCACGCGGTACGGGGAGCAGCTGACGTAGTCGAGCCCGAGCCCGTGGCAGAACTCCACCGATGCGGGGTCGCCCCCGTGCTCGCCGCAGATGCCGAGCTTGATCCCCGGTTTCGCGGCGCGTCCGCGCTCGACGCCGATGCGCATGAGCTCGCCGACGCCGCCCTGGTCGAGCGTCTCGAACGGGTTGCGCTCGATCACGCCGTCCTCGAGATAGAAGGTGAGGAACTTCCCCTCGGCGTCGTCGCGCGACATGCCGAGCGTCGTCTGCGTCAGGTCGTTCGTCCCGAACGAGAAGAAGTCCGCGTAGTCGGCGATCTCGTCCGCGCGCAACGCCGCGCGCGGCAGCTCGATCATCGTCCCGCACGTGTAATCGATGTCGGGCGCCTCCTCGGCCATCACCTGATCCGTCAGCTCCCGCAGCCGGCGCAGCTCCTCGGCGAAGCCGACGAGCGGATGCATGATCTCGACGAGCGGCTGCTCGTGCACCGCCTTCGCCGCCCGCGCGATCGCGCGCACCTGCATCTCGTAGATCTCCGGCCACTGGATGCCGAGGCGGCAGCCTCGCGTGCCGAGCATGGGATTCGACTCGGTCAGCGCCTTGATGCGGCTGCGCATGCGTTCGTCCGTCGCCTCGTCGAGCGGCGGCAGGAACTCGTGCAGCGGCGGATCGAGCAGGCGGATGGTGACCGGCAGCCCCGCCATCGCGTCGAAGATGGCCTCGAAGTCGGACTGCTGGAACGGGAGCAGCCGGTCGAGCGCCTCGCGGCGACCGGCCTCGTCGGAGGCCACGATCATCTCCTGCATCACCGGCAGCCGCTCGTCGCCGAAGAACATGTGCTCGGTGCGGCACAGGCCGATGCCCTCCGCGCCGAACTCGCGAGCCTTTGCCGCGTCTCCCGCGTTGTCCGCGTTCGCGCGCACCTTGAGGCGGCGCACCTCGTCCGCCCAGCCGAGGATCGTCTCGAAGTCCTCGTTGATCGCCGGCGGGACGAGTGCGACCTCGCCGACGATGACGCGCCCCGTGCCGCCGTCGATGGTGATCACGTCGGCTTCGCGCAGCACGTGCTCGCCGAGTCGCACGGTCTTCGCCTCGACGTCGATCTGCAGTCCCTCGCAGCCGGCGACGCACGGCTTGCCCATGCCGCGCGCGACGACGGCCGCATGCGAGGTCATGCCGCCGTGCGCGGTGAGCACGCCCTGCGACTGGATGAGCCCGTGGATGTCGTCGGGCGTCGTCTCCCAGCGGACGAGGATGACCGCCTCGCCGCCCTTGCCGCGCTCGGCCGCCGTGTCGGCGTCGAGCACGATCTTCCCGGAGGCCGCGCCGGGCGACGCATTCAGTCCGCGCGCCGCGACCTCGAACTCCGCCGTCGGGTCGAGCATCGGATGGAGCAACTGGTCGAGCTGCGTCGGATCGATCCGCGCGATCGCCTCCTCGCGCGTGATCAGCGACTCCGCGGTCAAGTCGACAGCCGCCTTGAGCGACGCGGCTGCCGTCCGCTTCGCCGACCGGGTCTGGAGCAGATAGAGCTTGCCCTCTTCCACGGTGAACTCGATGTCCTGCATGTCGCGGTAGTGCAGCTCCAGCCGCGCCATCGTGTCGAGGAGCTGCGCGTACGCATCCGGAAGCCGCTGCGCCATCTCCTCCAGCGGCTGCGGCGTTCGGATGCCGGCGACGACGTCCTCGCCCTGCGCGTTGACGAGGTACTCGCCGTACACGCCCGGCTCGCCCGTCGACGGGTTGCGCGTGAAGCACACGCCCGTCGCCGAGGTCTCGCCCTTGTTCCCGAACACCATCTGCACGACGTTGACGGCCGTGCCGATGTCGTCGGGAATCCCGTATGTGTCCCGGTACACCTGCGCGCGCGGCGTGTTCCACGACTCGAACACCGCGACGACGGCACGTCGGAGCTGTTCGCGCGCGTCCTGCGGGAAGCCGTGACCCGTCTCGCGCTCGTAGATCTCGGTAGCTTCGCGCAGGCTCGGTTGCGCGCGGCCGAACTCGACGCCCTCGACCGTCTCGCCGAACATCTGGACGAGCCGGCGATAGCAGTCCTCGGCGAAGGTCTCGTTCCCCGTCGTGCGTGCGAGGCCTCCAACGGCGTCGTCGTTGAGGCCGACGTTGAGGATCGAGTCCATCATCCCGGGCATCGAGACGGCGGCGCCGGAGCGCACCGACACGAGCAGCGGATCCTCCGGATCGCCGAACCGCTTGCCCGCGCGCTTTTCCAGCCGCGCGATGTGCTCGGCAATCTCCTCCTCGAGACCGGCCGGCAAGCCGCCTTCCCGCATGTAGGCGCGGCACGCGTCCGTCGTGATCGTGAACCCGGCCGGGACGGGGATCCCGAGCTGGGTCATCTCGGCGAGGCCGATGCCCTTGCCGCCTAGAAGGTCCCTTCCCCCATCCGACGGCTCGTCGAAGTCGTATACGTACCGGCTCATGGGCGCGGATAGTCAATCACGGCACATCGTGGGCATGGGTGGCTTCCCCGGCCATGCCATGTGGGAAAACGTCCTCGCCCTCGCGCGCGGCCCCCGCGTCCTCGTCGACCGCACGGCGAGCCCGCAATACGGCGATCCGATCGAGCTCTCCGGCGAGCTGACCGATCTCGCGCTCTACCCGTGGCCGCCCGAGGATCTGCGTGAGCTCGCGCTCGGCTCTGACGTCATCCTGGTGTGCGGCGGCAACACCGCGAACATGCTCGCGGTCTGGCGCGTGCACGGCTTCGACCGCATCCTGCGCGAGGCGTGGGAATCCGGCATCGTGCTCGCCGGGTGGAGCGCCGGGATGATCTGCTGGTTCGAGGCAGGCGTCACGGACTCGTTCGGCGCGCAGCTCGAGGGAATGCACGACGGCCTCGGGTTCCTGCCCGGCAGCGCGTGCCCGCACTACGACGGCGAGGAGCGCCGGCGTCCCGTCTACACCGAGCTCGTCGCGAACGGGTTCCCGCCAGGCATCGCGCTCGACGACGCGGCTGCCGCGCATTACGCAGGCACCGAGCTCGTCGAGGTGATCTCGTCGACCCCCGAGGCGCGCGGCTATCGCGTCGGGCCGGACGGCGAGATTCCGCTGCCGGCGCGCGTGCTCTAGCGCCGCCGCCGCGCGCGGAACTCCGCGAGCCACGCGACGACACGCAGACCGATCCAGATCGGCGTCAACAGGACGTAGAAGACGACGTCCGCGACGACGATCAGCGACCACCAGAGGATCCAGTAGCGAATGGGCACGTGGCCCTTCTCGTTACGCATCGCTGCGCTCCGCGACGACCCGCAGGATGCGGTGCGCGGTCTCCTCGATGGACAGCTCGGAGATGTCGATCACGGGGCAGCCGAGCTTCCGGTGCAGCTTCGTCGCCTGGTCGAGCTCCTCGTAGATCTCGGCGAGCTCCGCGTACTGCCGGTTGCGCGCGCCGCCGCCCATCGTCCGCATGCGGGCGCGGCGGATCTCGGCGAGCCGGTTCGGATCGATCGTAAGGCCGACGATCTTTCCGGGCTCGATGTCGAACAGCTCCTTCGGCGGCTCGATCGACTTCACGACGGGCACGTTCGCCGCCTTGTACCCGAGGTAGCCGAGGTAGATGGACAGCGGCGTCTTCGAGGTGCGCGAGACGCCGACGAGGACGACGTCGGCGTCATGCAGCCCGCGCCCGACGCCGTCGTCGAAGCGCACCGCGAACTCGATCGCCTCCATCCGCTTGAAGTACGCCGAGTTCAGCGGCGGCCGCGAGCCCGGCGTCATCTTCGCCGCCATGCCGGAGACGCGCGCGACGGCTTCGATCGGATGGCCGAGCAGGTCGCAGTAGTGAAGCCTCGCGCGACGGCACAGCGTCCGCATCGTCTCGCGCAGCTGCGGCTGGACGAGCGTGTACACGACGACCGCCGGCCGGCCGCGCATGCGGTTGACCGCGAGCTGGAGGTCGTCCTCCGACTCGACGCGAGGATGCCGGATCTCGACGAAGTCCTGGTCCGGGAACTGCGCCTCGAGCGCCTGCACGAGGCGCGCCGCCGTCTCGCCGGTCGCGTCGGAGACGACGTGCAACTCGACGGGGATGGCCGGCATGGCGAGGAGCCTAGCCAGGTAACCTCGGCGCGTGGTCGAGGTCACGATGGACAAGATCGTCTCGCTGTCGCGCCGCCGCGGCTTCGTCTTCCCGTCCTCGGAGATCTACGGCGGCCTCGGCTCGGCGTACGACTACGGCCACTACGGCGTCCTGATGAAGAACAACATCAAGGCGCGCTGGTGGGAGGCGATGATCCAGGAGCGCGAGGACATCGTCGGGCTCGACTCGGCGATCATCCTCAACCCGCGCGTCTGGGAGGCGTCGGGCCACGTCACCGGGTTCACCGACCCGCTCGTCGACTGCCGCACGTGCAAGCTGCGCTTCCGCGCCGACCAGCTGGAGCAGTCGAGCTGCGGCCGCAGGCCGTCGAAGCACCCGGGCGAGACGCCGGACTGCGACCTCACGGAGGCGCGCCAGTTCAACCTCATGTTCAAGACCCAGGTCGGCCCGCTCGAGGACGCGAGCTCGGTCGCCTACCTCCGCCCGGAGACGGCGCAGGGCATCTTCATCAACTTCAAGAACGTCGCGCAGCTCGCCCGGCGCAGGCCGCCGTTCGGGATCGCGCAGACGGGCAAGTCGTTCCGCAACGAGATCACGCCAGGCAACTTCCTCTTCCGCGT
>DASYFU010000090.1:0-2050 GCA_036498225.1 Gaiellaceae bacterium
CACGAGGAGGAGGCCGCCGTCGGCGGCCGACCAGTGGTGGTCGGGAAGCGGCGGCCGCACGAGCTCCGCGACGTCGGCCGCGCCGCTGCCGGTGGCGGGCGCGACGAGCGTGCGCGCGCGCAGGTTCGCCGGCAGGAACAGCACCGGCGGCGCTCCCGCCCGGTTGAGGTTCAACGTGTCGGGCGGGCGCGCGTCGAGGAAGATCGAGCCGCCGCGTTCGAGTCGCGCCTCGAGGTGGATGCGACCGCCCGAGGCGCCGCGCGAGACGTCGTCGATCGTCGGCGGCGGCGCAGCCGCTTCCAGCAGCGTCCAGATGGCGGTGAGCACCGTCGACTTGCCGCTCGACGCCTCGCCGACGAGCGCGCAGACGCTCCCCGGGGCGAACTCGAGCTCGCGCCCCGCACGATATCCCTGGATGGAGATGCGGACTAGGGGGCCCACAGCGCACCGAGGTACGCGGCCGGATCACCTGGCTCCCACCGACGCAGGAAGCGCTGGATCGGCGGATGGAGCACGACGTCGTCGAGATCCGAGGTGTCGAAGAGCCGGTGGCCGCGAACGGCGGCGTCCTGCGACGTGACCGCCTCGAGCGATCGGCCGGAGAGATCGGCGGCAAAGATGATGTGCACGACGTGCTTCGCACCGAAGCCGCGCTGGGGCGAGATCGAGTCGACGATCGCGACGGGGCCTTCCACCGGCAACCGGTCGGGGATGCCCACCTCTTCGTACAGCTCGCGATGGAGCGCGGTGACGAGGCTCTCCCCCGCGTTCACCCCGCCGCCCGGCAGGAGCCAGTACTCGCCGCGCCCGCTCTTCTCGTGACGACACAACAAGATGCGGTCTTCCCACCGCAGCACAGCCGAGACACGAATGCGCGGCTCTTGCATCAGGCGGCCGACGACCCGAAGCCGCGGACGCCGCGCTCGCCCTCCGGGAGCTCCTCCACCTCGACGGGCTCCGCGCTCGAAACCGCCATGACGACGAGCTGCGCGATGCGCATGCCCGGCTCGACGACGAAGGTCTCCGCGGCGTCGGTGTTCAGCAACACGACGCGCAGCTCGCCGCGGTAGCCGGAGTCGACGAGTCCCGGCGCGTTGACGATCGTGATCCCGTGCCGCGCGGCGAGCCCGGAGCGAGGCTGCACGAAGCCGGCGTAGCCGTCGGGGATCGCGACGGCGAGCCCCGTGCCGACCAGTGCGCGCTCACCCGGGCTGAGCGTGACGCGCTCGCACGACGAGAGGTCGAGGCCGGCGTCGCCGTCGTATGCGCGGGCGGGGACCACCGCGTCGTCGCGCAGCTTGCGGATCGGCAGGTCCACTACCCTCCGGCGACGAGGTAGCGGGCGAAGCGGTTGATCTCGCGCTTGGGAAGTCGCGCGAGGACGAGCACGCCCTCGCTCGTGTCCTCGCGCTCCTCGATCGGCGCGCCGAGCGCGTACAACTCGTTGAGCTTGCCGCCGTCCTGGTACGGGAGCAGCAGCCGCACGGGCTCGAACAGGTCGGAGAAACGCTCCGCGATCCGTCCGCGCAGCGCGTCCATCCCCTCGCCGGTGAGCGCCGAGACCTGCAGCGCCTCCGGATAGCGGTTGCCGAGCGCACGCCTGCGTGCGTCGTCCGCGGCGTCGATCTTGTTCAGCACGAGCTCGATCGGCAGATCGTCCGCGCCGATGTCGTGCAGGACGCCGTTGACGGCCGCGATCATCTCGAAGAGCCGCTCCTCCGGCGCCGACGCATCGACGACGTGGAGGACGAGGTCGGCGACGAGCGTCTCCTCGAGCGTCGCCGCGAAGCCCTCGACGAGCTGGTGCGGCAAGCGGCGGACGAAGCCGACCGTGTCGGTGACGAGATACCTGCGCCCCTCGTGCTCGAAGCCGCGCGTCGTCGGGTCGAGCGTCTCGAACAGGCGGTTGCGCACCGAGACCTCGGCCTCGGTGAGCGCATTCAGGAGCGTCGACTTGCCGACGTTCGTGTATCCGGCAAGCGCAACCGTCGGCACCTGGGTGCGGCGGCGCTCCTTCCGCCGGATCTCGCGCTGCGTTCGAAGGTCGACG
>DASYFU010000091.1:0-4371 GCA_036498225.1 Gaiellaceae bacterium
TCGATCTCGTCCTTGAGCTTCTCGAAGCCCTCGGGCGTGAGAATGACTTCCTTCAACTGGCCCTCCTGGAAAGACCCCGCGGCAACAAAAACGGCCGGTGGCTGCGCCCCCCGGCGGGGGCGGATGGTACCTCCGGCGCCGAGGGGCGTCAACGGGGTGCGGGCTACCATCCCCGCATGGCGGTGGAACTGCAGGAAACCTGGCGAATCGGCCCCGTCGAGGTGCCCACTCGGGTCGTCCTCGCGCCGATGGCCGGGGTGAGCGTCCAGGCCTTCCGCCGGCAGGGGCGCCGCTACGGCGCCGGGCTCGTGTGCTCGGAGATGGTCTCCTGCGCCGGAATCGAGCACAGGAACGAGAAGACCCTGGGCTACTTCCGCGTCGGGGCGGACGAGCATCCGCTCGCCATCCAGATCTTCGGCGCGGAGCCGCGCGCGATGGCCGAGGCGGCGCGGATGGTGGAGGCCGCCGGAGCGGACATCGTCGACATGAACTTCGGCTGCCCCGTGCGCAAGGTGACGAAGACCGGCGCGGGCGCGCACCTGCTCGAGCACGCAGAGCTCGCATGCAGCATCACCGAAGCCGTTGCCTCGGCCGTCTCAGTCCCGGTGACCGTGAAGATGCGCCGCGGCGTCGAGAACGGCTCGCGCGCGTGCCTCGAGCTCGGCCCGCGGCTCGTCGAGGCGGGCGCCGCGGCGCTCACGCTCCATCCGCGCTCGGCGACGCAGATGTACACCGGCTACGCGGATCACACGTTGACCGCCGAGCTCGTCGATCTCGTCGACGTCCCGGTGATCGCCTCCGGCGACGTCGTCTCGCGCGCGAAGGCGCAGGCCGTTCTCGCCTCGACGGGCGCGGCTGCTGTCATGGTCGGCCGCGGTGCGCAGGGAAACCCGTGGGCGATTCGCGAGATCGTCCTCGGCGACGGCTCGCAGCCCACGCGCGAGGAGGTCGCAGCCGAGCTCATCCTCTTCATCCGCGAGACCGTGCGCGAGCTGGGCGAGCGGCGCGCCTCCGGCTTCCTGAAGAAGTTCTACGCGTGGTACCTCGGACATGGACGCTTCCCGAAGCCGTTCAAGAACGAGCTCGTGCAGCTCTCGTCCACCGAAGAAGTGGTGACGCGGCTGCTCGCGGCTGCTCCCGGCTCGGCCGAGATCCTCGAACGGCTCGAGGCCGAGCTTCCCGATCCCGACGACGAGATCCTCCTCGAGGGCATGCCGATCTCGATCTACGGCGGAGGCTAGGACCTGTTCCGATCCCACACGATCCGTAAGCCCTCGAGCGTGAGGAACGGATCGACGGTGGAGATCGTGCGCGAATGCGGCGCGATCAGCTCGGCAAGGCCACCGGTGGCGACGACGGTGGCGTCGGGCGCGCCCAGCTCCTCGCGGATGCGGTCGACGATCGAGTCGACCTGCCCTGCGAATCCGTAGACGAGACCGGACTGGAGCGCCTGCACGGTCGTCTGCGAGATGACGCGCTCCGGCGCAACGAACGGCACCTTCGGCAGCCGAGCTGCGCGCGCGAACAGCGCGTCCATCGAGATCTCGATCCCGGGCGCGAGCACACCGCCGACGAACTCGCCACTCGCGGAGACGACGTCGAAGTTCGTCGACGTCCCGAAGTCGACGACGACGCAGGGCATCCCGTGGCGCTCGCGTGCCGCGACAGCGTTCGCGATTCGGTCGGGCCCCACCTCACGCGGGTCGTCGTAGCGCACGGGGACGCCGGTCGAGACGCCCGGCCCGAGCACGAGCAGCTCGACGCGCGCCCAGCGTTCGGCGAACAGCTCGTACTCGCTGACGAGCTGAGGCACCGACGAGCAGAGAACGATCCCGTCGAGCGAGTCGACGTCTACGAGCGCGCGCAGCATGACGGCGAGCTCGTCGGCCGTGTGCGCCGGGTTCGTGCCGATGCGGAAGTGCTCGGCAAGACGGTCTCGGTCGTACAGCCCGAAGACGGTCTGGGTGTTCCCAGCGTCGACCGCGAGGAGCAACTACTAGAAGTCTTCTTCGGTCGGCTGCGTCTCACCGATGCGCTCGGCGAGCGCCTCCGGCGTCAGCGTCGGCTCGTCGTCCTCGCCGCGCAGCTCCTCGATGGTGACGTCGCCGGAGGTGAAGATCTCCGTGCGCGGGATGATCCGCGTCGGCCGGTTCTTGTCCCAGACCCAGACGTCCTCGAGCTTGAGATGGAAGAACGGATAGGTCTGCTGCGGAACATACGTGCGCTCGAGCTTGTTGCAGAGGTACGTCGCGTCCTGCGTGAGCACGCAGTAACGGAACAGCCCGAAGACGGCTTGGTACTCCTTCTTCAGCTGGAGCTCGAGGTCGGCCTCGTACTCGTCGAGATCGTCCAGGTGCGACATTCCGGCCTCAGTGTAGCCGTGCCCGCAGGGTCTCCACCTTGCCCTTTCCAGGCACTTCGAGGCCGGGAGCGACCTCGGCGAGCGGGCCGAGGACGAACTCGCGCTCGTGCAGACGGGGGTGCGGAACGGTCAATCCGGGCTCGTCGATCTCGGCGTCGTCATAGAGCACGAGGTCGAGGTCGAGCGTCCTCGGCCCTTGCGCCGGAACGCCTTCGCGCGTGCGCCCGAAGCGGTGCTCGACGTCGAGGAGCAGGTCCAGGAGATCGCGCGCCGAGAGGTCGGTGTCGAGTGCGGCGACACCGTTGAGGAAGCGGGGCTGGTCGACGACGCCGACAGGCGCCGTGTCGATCAGCGTCGAGACCGCCGCAACCGTGACCCCGGGCTGCGACTCGAGCGCGGCAAGCGCGTCGCGGATCGTCGCCTCGCGGTCGCCGAGGTTCGATCCGAGAGCGACGAACGCGCGGGGCACCTGTGGGACGCTAGCGCTACCCTCCTGACGCGTGCATCGCCGCCTGCCGATCGTCGTCGCCGCGGCGCTGTGCGCGCTGGGGACCGCCGCGGTCGCGCGCGCGGACGCGCCGCCGGAATGGTGGATCCACGCGATCGACGCCGACACGGTCACGGCGCCCGGCCCGGGCGTTCCGATCGTGATCATCGACGGTGCGGTGGACCCGACGCAGCCCGCGTTCGCCGGCCGAGCGAACACGACGTTTCTCGACACGCCGTCGCTCGCGGGCCCGGACGACGACCACGCAACCGCAGTCGCCTCGCTCGCGGCGGCGCAGGCCAACGGCGGCTTCGCCGGCGTCTACCCGCAAGCCGCGCTCGAGCTCTGGGACGCCGGCCGCGGCGACAACGGCATCGACGCGGGCTCGGCCGCCGAGGGCATCGCGACCGCAGCGAAGCACTGTCCGGCCGTGATCAACCTCAGCTTCGGCGGGACGGAACCGAACCCGCAGTTGCAGGCTGCGATCCTCCGGGCCGTCCGGGCAGGCTGCCTCATCGTCGCTGCGGCCGGGAACAGCGGGCAGGACGGCGACCCGCCGACCTATCCGGCTGCGTATGCGCACGTCCTCACCGTCGGTGCCACCGACGAGCAGGGCACGGCGCTTCCCTTCTCCAGCTCGGGCTCATGGGTCGACCTCGCGGCGCCGGGAACGGACATGAGCGCGGACGTGCCGCTCTCGCACGACCCGAGCGGCCTCTCGAGCGGACTGGCGGGAACGAGCTTCGCGGCGCCGCTCGTCAGCGCGGCTGTGGCGTGGCTCTGGACCGCACGCCCCACGCTGAGCGCATCACAGGTTGCCGCCATCCTGCGCGAGAGCGCGCGCCCCTCCGGTCCGCAGCGCTTCGACGCGAAGACAGGCTATGGCGTGCTCGACGTGGCGAACGCGCTCGCGCTGCCGACGCCGCCGAACGATCCGGGCGAGCCGAACGACGACATCGCACAGGTGAAGCCCGGCCTCTTCTTCTCGAACGGTCAGCCTCCGTTGACGACCGCGGCGAAGACGTCGACGCGGATCGAGGGCACGCTGCTCCAGTCCGAGGACCCGCGCGACGTGTATCGCATCTGGGTTCCCGCGCACCGGACGGTGCGCGTCTCGATCGCGTCGCAGGGCGATGCGGCCGCGCGCATCTGGGGGCCGAAGACGGTCACGGTCGACGAGCCCCCCGCATTGCGCAAGCGCGACCTCTTCGGGAAGTCGATCGTGGGCGGTAACACGGGGCTCTACGCGTACGCCGAGGTCATTCTCACCGGCCGCTCGCCCGGCGCGACCTACGTGCTGAGCGTCAAGGCCGCGTCACACTGACCGACGCGGTGCCTTCGAGACCGGCGGGCTTCACCGCCGGCTTCGTCACGCGCACCCATGCGCGGTCGACACCGAATCTGGCGCGCAACTCGTCGGCGACGGCGATCGCGAGCGCCTCGATGAGCGAGTACGCATGCGCGTCCGAGATCTCGCGCACCGTACGCGCGACCGCGACGTAGTCGACCGCGTCGTCGAGGA
>DASYFU010000092.1:0-8619 GCA_036498225.1 Gaiellaceae bacterium
GCTCACCGACACGACGGGCCCGAACAACGATCCCTGGACCGGCGACGCCGCCGAAGCGGCCGCCGGGACGAGCGCGAGCACGGCGAGCGCCGCTATGACGAGACGAACCATCATCCACCTCCGTTGGAGCTGTTGCCTCCGCCGAAGCCGGTGGCGCCCCCGTTGCTGTTTGCGGTGCCACCGCCGAAGCCGGTAGCGCCTCCGTTCGCGGCGCCGCCGCCGAAGCCGCCGCCGCCGAGCGTGATCGCGTCCGCAGCGATGTCGCCGTTCTTCTGCTGCGTCCCGCGGACGACGACCGTGTCGCCGGGCCGCACGTCCTTCACCGTGCCGGTCACCGTCTTCGTCACCTGCGACGCGGCCGACGTCGTCACCTTGACGGTGTTGCCGCTCGTGTCCGTGACGTAGAGGGTCGAGCCCTTGATCGCCGTCACGGTGCCGACCGTACCGCCGCCCGTGACGCCGGCTCCGGCTCCGCCTCCGGCACTGCCGCCGCCGCCTCGGAAGCGGCCGGCGAAGCCCGTCCCCGCCGCACCGGTGCCCGACGACGACGCCGGACTGCTGCCGAGATGCTTCTGCGCCTCGGCCCCGCCGATGAACGCGCCGGCGCCGACGATTGCGACCGCCAGGGCGAGCGTGACGCGGGGAAGCTTTCGCCTCCTGCGGATGGCCAGCTCCTGCAGCTCGAGCGCGACGTCGTCGTCGGGCTCGTCGGCGGGGATGGGAAGTCCTGTATCGAGTGTGCTCATTCCATTGCTCCTATTCGTAACGCAGTGCTTCGATCGGCCTCAGTGCGGCTGCGCGGTTGGCGGGATAGATGCCGAAGAAGAGGCCGACGGCGACGCCGACGCCGAGCGCCAGCAGCACCGAGTAGAGCTGCACCACCGGTTGCACTCCGACGATCTTGAAAACGCTTCCGATCAGACCCGCAGCGACGCCGACCACGCCGCCGAAGATCGAGAGCAGCACCGCCTCGGTGAGGAATTGGCCGAGGATGTCGCCGCGTCGTGCGCCCAACGCCTTGCGGATCCCGATCTCACGCGTGCGCTCGGTGACGGTCACGAGCATGATGTTCATCACGCCGATCCCACCGACGAGCAGCGAGATGGCGGCCACCGCCGCGAGCAGCACGGTGAACACGTGGTTCGTCGACGCGGTGGTCTGCAACAGCGACGCCTGGTTCTGGACGCGGAAGTTCGCCGTGCCGTTGGACGAGTGGTTCGGCGTGAGGATGTCGGTCGCCTCCGCCTCGGCAGCGTTCACCTGGCCTGCGGACTTCGCCTCGACGATGATCTGACTGAGGCCGGTCGTGACGCCGGTGATGAGATCCTGCGTCGTCGTCAACGGCGCGATGGCGATGTCGTCCTGATCCTGGATGCCGTTCGAGCCCTTGGGCGTCAGGACGCCGATGACCTGAAAGCCGATGCCGTTCAGCTTGATCGTCTGTCCGAGCGGATTCTGGCTGCCGAAGACGTTCTCGACCACCGTCTGCCCGAGCACCACCACGCGTGCGTGCTGCGCCTCCTCCTGCGCGGTGATGAACCTCCCCGCCTCGACCGGCGACTTGCGCGCCTCCTCGTACGACGGCGTCGTGCCGACGAACTGACTCGGCGAATAGCTCGCGGAGCCGAAGGTCGCGGTCACGCTCCCGTTCACGACAGGAGTGACCGACTTGATGTCCGGCGCGGCATTCTGATCTTCGAGCGCCTTCACGTCCTTCGTCGTGAATTGGGTGAAGGAGCTTTGCGCGCCACCGGTGCCGCGGCCGAAGCTGAACCCCGGCATGATCGTGACGACGTTCGTCCCGAGCGCCTCGATGCGCTGCTGCACCGCAGCCGATGATCCGTTGCCGACGGCGACGAGGATGATCACCGCGGCGACACCGATGGTGATGCCGAGCATCGTCAGCATCGAGCGCAGCCGGTTCGCGAGCACCCCCTGGACCGCCATCCGGAGCGCCTCGGCGGCGGTCACGCGCTCATCACCGTGGTCACTGCCTCGTCGGACTGGATGAGGCCGTCCGCGATGTGGACGACGCGTTTTGCGTACGCGGCGATGTCGGGCTCGTGCGTGATCATCACGATCGTCCGGCCGCTCGCGTTGAGCCGAGTGAAGATCTGCATGACCTCGTCGCTCGCTGCGCTGTCGAGGTTGCCCGTCGGCTCGTCCGCGAGCACGATCGCCGGCTCGGTGACGATTGCCCGCGCGATCGCGACACGCTGTTGCTGGCCGCCCGAGAGCTCCGACGGCACGTGCTGCATCCGGTTTCCGACTCCCACGGCGACGAGAGCCTCCTCGGCGCGTCTTCGGCGCTCCGCCTTCGGCAGCCGCGCATAGATGAGCGGGAGCTCGACGTTGCGCAGCGCACTCGTGCGCGGAATGAGGTTGTAGCTCTGGAAGACGAAGCCGATCTTCCGGTTGCGGACGAAGGCGAGCTCGTACTCGTCGAGCCGGCTCACGTCGAGACCCTCGAGGAGGTATCGACCGCCGGTCGGGACGTCGAGACACCCGATGAGGTTCATGAGCGTGGACTTGCCGCTTCCCGACGCGCCCATGATGGCCACGAAGTCGCCGCGCTCGACCCGCAGGTCGACGCCTCGCAGCGCCTGCACGGCGATGTCGCCGACGCCGTACGTCTTCGTGACGCGCTCGAGGAGGAGCGTCGCGCGCCGCGGACGGCTCATCCGCCGAGCCCGCCGCCGAAGAAGGCCGCCCCGCGCCCGCCGCCGCCGACCCCGGTCGCGCCGCCGCGACCGGTCGTCGCACCGGTGCCGGTCGACGGGGAGAGCGAGACGGACGGCAGCACGACGGACTCGTTCGCCTTCAGCCCGCTGAGGATGGCCGTCGACGAGTCGCCCTGGAGGCCGGCGACCACGGGCACGCTCACCTGCTTGCCCGCCTGGACGACGGCGACGGTGGCGTTGGCGCCGCTCCCGCGCACGGCTGCGGTGGGGACGTGGAGGACGTTGTCGGCCTCACCGACGACCACATCGACATTGCCGGTCATTCCGGACTTGAGGCCGGGCTCACTGCGGTCGAGCGCGAACGTGACGTTGTAGGTGACGACCCCGGAGGAGGACGTCGCCGTCCCGTCGATGGCGATGATGTGCGCGGCGAGCTCCGTGCTCGGCAGCGCGTCGATCGTGACCGTCGCGGCCTGGCCGACGCGCAGCTTGGCCGTGTCGGTCTCGGCAAAGCCCGCGACGAGCTGCATGCCGGTGATGCCGGTGAGCGTGACGAGACCCGTCGAGGTTCCACTGGAGCCCGTCGACCCGGACGAGCTGCTGCTCGAGACCGCCGAGCTTCCGCCGCCGGACTCCGACGTGCCGACGGTGCCGTTGACGGAGGCGACCGTCCCGGCGATCGGCGCCCGCAGGGCCGTGTCGTCGAATGCCTTCTGCGCAGAGGCCACGCCGACCTGCGCGTTCACGACCGACGCCCTCGCGGCTGCGAGCGCGGCGGCCGTCGGCGGCGCCTGCTTCGTCGCCACCGAGGCGCGCGCGGTCGTGAGCGCGAGCTTGTCGCCGGACACGGACTGCGCGTCACGCGCCTTCGTGCTCGTCGCGGTCAGCTTCGCGCTCGCGAGCGACTGGCGATCCGACGCGATCTTCGCCTCGTCCGACCGGATCGTCTTGGCGTCGTTCTGCAGCGCGGTCAGCGCGCTCTGGTCGGTGCTCAGCTTGCTGTTGTCCTGCGTGACCGTGTAGCCGTCGGCGTTCGACGTCTTCGAAAGCGCGTTCAACGCCGCCTGGTCGGACTCGACAGCGGACTTGTCGTCGGCGACCGCATTCGTGTACTGCGCGATCGCGGAGTTGTTGTGCGCCGCCTGAGCCGTGGTGAGGTTCGTCTGGTCGGCCGAGAGCTGGTTGTTGTCCGAGTTCTCCTGCGCCTGCAGGTCGAACTGTCGCTGTGAATCGGACTGCTGCTTCCCCTGATCGGACGCAAGCTGTGCCTGGTCGGCGGTGATCGCCGCCTGTGCGGCCTGCTCGGTCGGATAGGTCGCCTGATCCTTCGTCAGCTGGTACAGGTCGACCTTCTCCTGGCCCTGGTCGACGCGCATCGCGTTCGTCGCCTGCGTCACCGTTGCGCCGGACTGCCTCGCATCCTGCGCAGCGGTCGTGCGCGCATTCGTGAGCGATTGCTTCGCCTGCGTGATGGAGAGGGCGTCCTGTCGCCGCTGCTGCGCCGTCTCACCGGTAAGCGTCTGCTCGTACTGCGCCTGAGCGGTGGAGAGCGATGCCTCCGCCTGCTGGAGCGCCTGCTGCGCAGTCGTCGCGTCGAGTCGCCCGAGAAGCTGGCCCTTCTGCACGTGCTGTCCGGGCTTCACCGCGATCGAGGTGATCGTCCCGGCCGCGGTGAAGCCGACGTTCAGCTCCGTTGCAGCCTGGAGGGTCCCCGTCGCCGACGTCGTCGAGAGAACGACACCGCGCTGAACAGCCGCCGTCCGCGGAGGGACGGTAGTCGTGCTCGTCCCCGCGATCACGAAGTACGAGGCCACGCCTGCGCCGACGAGGGCGGCGCCGAGGATCCCGTTCAGGAGGCCGAGGCGCGCAAGCGCGCCCGGCAAGAAGCGCCGGGAGGCGTCGGCCGGGAGCCGACTCGTGATCACATTCATTCGGAGCTCTCCTTCGCGGCGAGGCCCCCTGCTGCTCTACAGCGTGGGCTGAGCTCCTATGAACCGGATGAGAATTCGCGCGCCGCCAGCACCGAGTCGACGAGCCCGTACTCGACCGCCTCCTCGGGCGAGAGGAAGCGATCGCGGTCGATGTCGAGCATGACCTGCTCCACGTCCTTGCCGGAATGGCGTGCGATGATCTCCGCGTACGTCCGCGTGACGGCGAGGATCTCGCGTGCGGCGATCTGGATGTCGGCCGGCGTTCCGCGGAATCCGCCGGAGCCCTGGTGGATCATCACCTTTGCGTTCGGAAGCGCGTGACGCTTGCCCGCGGCGCCCGACGCGAGCACGAGCGCGCCCGCGGACATCGCCATGCCGACGGCGTACGTGCAGACGTCCGGCTTGACGAACTGCATCGCGTCGTAGATCGCGAAGCCCGCGTACGCATCGCCGCCGGGCGAGTTGACGTACAGGTGGATGTCGGCGTCCGGATCCTCCGCCTCGAGAAAGAGGAGCTGCGCGACGATGAGGTTCGCCGACTGCTCCGAGACCTCCGTGCCGAGAAAGACGATCCGCTCCCGCAGCAGCCGGGAGAAGATGTCGAACGAGCGCTCGAAGCGGCCGTCGGACTCCACCACCATTGGCACGAGGGAGCTCAGGGTGCGTATAATACGCAACCATGGAGTTGCACGTCGAGAGAGATGTCGTCTTCCCCGCCGAGCCGGACGAGGTCTGGGAGGCGCTGACCGACCCCGAGCGGCTCGAGGAGTGGTTCGCCACCGAGGTCGAGCTCGACGCCCGGCCGGGAGGCGAGGGCGTGTTCCGCTGGGGCGACGGCGAGGAGCGCCGCGCCGTCGTGCGCGAGGCCGAGCCCGAGGAGCGACTCGTTCTCGACTGGGACGACGGCGGCGAAGTCGTGCTCGAGCTCGAGGAGGTCGAGGGCGGCACGCGCGTCCACGTCACCGAGACGTCGCCGCAGTTCGCCGCCGCACTCGAGCTGCACGCGCTCGCGTGGGCACCCGTTCGATAGACGCGGTCTTCGACGCGCTCGGCGATCCGGGCAGGCGCGCGCTCGTTTCTTCAGTTGCGGATCGCGGAACGGCGACCGCGACCGAGCTCGCGGCTGACCTCCCGGTGACGCGGCAGGCGGTCGCGAAGCAGCTCGTGGCGCTCGCCGACGCCGGGCTCCTCCGGGCGACGCGCGTCGGCCGCGAGACGCGCTACGCCGTGACGCCGCAGCCGCTCGGCGACGCCGCCGAGTGGCTGCTCACCGTCGGCGCCCAGTGGGACGAGCGCCTCGCCGCGCTCGGCAAGTCCCTCTCTAGGGCCCGAGCCGCTCGATAGCCCAGCCGTCGCCCTCGCGGCGATAGCGGAACCGGTCGTGCAGCCTGCTGTCCCGGTGCTGCCAGAACTCCCATGCGTCCGGAACGAGGCGGAAGCCTCCCCACCACTCGGGCCGCGCCGGCTGTCCGTGCGCCTCGGAGTCGGCCACGCGCTGCTCGAGCCACTGCCGCGACTCCACCGGCGTGCTCTGCGGCGACGCGACGGCCGACAGCCGTGCGCCGAGCGGGCGCAGGGCGAAGTACGCGTCGGACTCGGCGTCGGGCACCGGATGCGCCTCGCCCTCGATGCGCACCTGCCGGCCGAGCGGCTCCCAGTAGAAGAGGAGCGCGGCGCGCGGGTTCTCCGCCAGCTCGCGTCCCTTGCGGCTCGAGTAGTGCGTGAAGAACGCGATGCCGTCCTCGTCCGCCCGCTTCATCAGCACCATGCGCACGGACGGGTTGCCGTCGGCGCCGGCCGTGGCGAGCGCCATCTTCTCCGCTGCGGGAACGACCGCCTGCGCGGCTTCGAACCACCGCCGGAACTGGTCGAGTGGATCGTCGACGAGGTCGTCGCGATCCAGCGTCTGCTCAGAGGCGGGCACGAAGCTCGGCCGGCCGCAGGGTGCCGGTGCCGAGATCGGCGCTCGTCGGCACGAGCTCGCGCACGACCCGCAGCACGACGTCGGCCTCGTCGCTGAGCGGGCTCAGGAGCTTGTTTCCCTTGAGGAGCGCCTTCCCCTTCGGTGCGGGGAACACCGCAAGGTCGCGCTCGGCGTATCCCTGCGCGCGCAGAAGGGCATTCGCAGCACCGATCGCGTCCTCGGCCATGACGCCCACGCTAACCGAACAGGTCGAGCTCGGGCGGAATGGGGATGTCCGTCGCGCGGCCCTCACCGCGAACGTCGAGGCCGCGCACGATCGTTACCGGCACGCGGTCGAGCTTCCCGGAGACGAGCTGCGCCGCGCCGGCGATCTCGTCCGCGATGGCGATCACGGTTGCGTGCAGCTCGTATCCGATCGAATCGCGCTCGCCGGAGAGGTCCTGGAGCACCGTGACGCCGGCGGTGCCGATCGCGACGTCGGTCGTTCCCTGCCGCCACGGCCGTCCGAACGAGTCCGTGACGATGACGCCGACGTCGCGTCCCGTGCGCGCGCGCAACTCGTCACGGAGAAGCGCGGCCGAGCCGTCCGGATCGTGCGGTAGCAGCACGAGCGTCCCGGGCTCGGGCGCATTCGACGCGTCGACGCCCGCGGACGCGCAGATGAAGCCGTGCTCCGTCTCGCAGATGACGAGCGGCTGCCGGATGCGAACGATGCGCTTCGCCTCGCGCAGGATCACCTCGATGCGCCGCGCTGCATCGCCGTCGGTGCCGGCGATCTCGATCGCGTGTGCCGACGGCTCGACGCCGTCCAGCCTGATGACGCGGCCCTCGATCTTCGAGATCGCCTTCTGCGCGACGACGACGACGTCGCCGTCCTCCAGCTCGGTCCGCTCGAGGATGAGGCTCGCGAGATCGTCGCCCTCTTCGATCTCCGGAATGCCGGTGACGGGGAAGACCGAGAAGCCGGTCACAGGCCGACGATGCGGATGCCGGCGTGGCCCTTGTAGCGGCGATTGAGGTTGACGATCACCGCGGTCATCCCCTCGAGCGCCCGCGCGCTCGTCAGCGGACCGGCGTCGAGCGCGCGGCCGGACACGACCTTCGACGCGAGCTCGAGCGCGAGATCCTTGGCGAGCGAATCGTCGCCGCAGACGAGCGCATCGCCGT
This sequence comes from Gaiellaceae bacterium, assembly GCA_036498225.1. Lineage (GTDB taxonomy): Bacteria > Actinomycetota > Thermoleophilia > Gaiellales > Gaiellaceae > Palsa-739. The sequence goes on from DASYFU010000092.1 coordinate 7,704, forward strand.
CCGCCTTCCCGCTCGCGAGCGACGCGGCAGCGAGCGAGTGCAGGCCGGCGGCGACGGGCGCACGCAGGTGGTCCTGCGTCCGTTCCGCGATCGAGCGATCGTCCGCCGTCGGATGGACGCCGGACTTCGTGAAGCGCAGCTCGCTCGCGACGCTCAGGACGGGCGTCTCGCCGATCACATCGGCGAGCTCGGCAGCGGTTGAGAGCGCAGCCTCCGCCTTCACCGCGAAGACGACGAGATCGACGCCCTGCACGGCGTCGGTGTTCGTCGCGCCGCCCGCCGCGCCGGCTTCCGTTGCCTTCTCGCGGGCGCGCTCGGCGTCGCGCGAGCCGATCACGACGTGATCGCCCGCCTCCGCGAGGCGCGTGGCCAGCGCGAGCCCGAAGTCGCCTGTTCCGCCTACCACCGCGACTCTCATGCAGGCACCGCTCCGAGCGCGACCTCGGCCAGACGGCGGCGCGCGTCGTGGTCGACCATGAGCGTCGGCGCGACGATCGGCCGGACGTCGCCCAGCCCGTCGAGGTCTCCCGCATCCGCCTCGTCGACGACGAGCGCGTCGATCAGCCCCGGGTAGCACCGTGCGACGTGCGCCGGCGACGTCCCTCCGGCGAGGCGCGCGAGCATGCGGTCGGCAGGCCCCTTCACCGCGCGGCCGCCGATGAGCGGGCTGACAGCGACGCACGGAACGCGGCGCGCCGCGATTGCGTCATGGATCGCGCACACAGCGAGGATCGGCGCGATCGAGACGTATGGGTTGCTCGGCGCGAGCAGCAGCAGCTCCGCGTGGGCGATCGCGTCGAGCACACCGGGCGCGGGAGACGAGGCTTCGGCGCCTTCGAAGCGCAACCCGTCCACCTCGTCGCGATGGCCGCGTGCGACGAACCAGTCCTGGAACGTCACTTCGCCGCCGGCGATC
>DASYFU010000093.1:0-6101 GCA_036498225.1 Gaiellaceae bacterium
GGCCAAGCCCCACTCTTGAGCCCACCTCCTCTGCTCAGGCGCGGGCGAGGAGGACGCAGCCGTTGTGGCCGCCGAGCCCCATCGCGTTGGACAATGCCACGTCCACGCGCGCCTCGCGCGCGACATTCGGCACGTAGTCGAGGTCGCACTCCGGATCGGGATGCACGTAGTTCGCCGTCGGCGGGATGACGCCCTCGTGGATGGCGAGCACGCACATCATCGCCTCGACCGCGCCCGCCGCCCCGAAGCAATGCCCCGTCACCGACTTCGTGGACGAGACCGCGAGCTCGTACGCGTGCGCGCCGAAGACGTCCTTGATCGCCTTCGTCTCGGCGAGGTCGCCCTGCGGCGTCGACGTGCCGTGCGCGTTGATGTAGCCGACGCGCTCAGGCGCGACACCGCTGCGCTCGAGCGCGCTGCGCATCATCTCCGCGACGCCGATCGACTCCGGGTCCGGCTGCGCCATGTGGTGTGCGTCGTTCGACGCGCCGTAGCCGAGGATCTCGGCGTACACGGTCGCGCCGCGCTTCGTCGCGGCCTCGAGCTCCTCGAGCACGAGCACGCCCGCGCCTTCGCCGATGACGAAGCCCGCTCGAGTCGCGTCGAACGGCCGCGAGGCGCGCGGCGGATACTCGTTCTCGGCCACGAGCCCGCGCATCGCGCAGAAGCCGGCCAGGATCAGCGGATGCACGCATGCCTCGGTGCCGCCGGCGAGCACCGCGTCGGCAGCCCCGCGGCGGATGAGCTCCGCCGCTTCGCCGACCGCGTGCGACCCGGTCGCGCACGCGGAGACGGGCGCGTAGTTCGGGCCGCGGAAGCCGAGCGAGATCGCGAGCTGGCCGCTAGCCGCGTCGACGAGCACGCTGGGGATGAACGTCGGCGCCACGCGGTCGGCCCCGCGGTCACGCAGGATCTCCGTCTGCTCCGCGATCCCGATGACGCCGCCGATGGCGGAACCGAGGAGGATGCCGACGCGGGCCGGGTCGTACGCCCCGTCGAGCCGCGCGTCGGCGACCGCCTCGCGCGCGGCGCCGAGCGCGAGCAGCACGTTGCGCTCGAGCTTCCGCACCTCCTTCGGCGACGCGACCGCGGTCGCGTCGAAGTCCTTCACCTCGGCCGCGATCGTCACCGGGAATCCGCTCGCGTCGAACGAGCGGATGAAGTCGACGCCGCTCTCGCCCGCGACGGCGGCGCGCCACGTCGCGCGCGCGTCGTTGCCGATCGGCGTCACCGCGCCGAGCCCCGTCACCACGACCCTCCGCATCATCCGAGCTTAGACGTGGACTACGCTCGTCAGGATGCAGAGCGAGCCCGGCCCGAACGTGCCGTTCCCGCCGATGGAGGCGGAGCTCGTCTCCGAGCTTCCGCGCGGCGGCGGCTGGCGGTACGAGCCGAAATGGGACGGGTTCCGCGGCGTGCTCGAGAACGACGGCGGCGAGCTCGCGCTCTGGTCGCGCAACGGACGTCCGCTTCTCCGCTACTTCCCCGAGCTGCGCCCGCTCGGCGAGCTGCTGCCGCCGCACTCGGCGCTCGACGGAGAAATCGTCATCTCCCGCAACGGCGGGCTCGACTTCGACGCCATGCAGACGCGACTCCATCCGGCGGAGAGCCGCGTGCGCAAGCTTTCGGCCGAGATTCCCGCGACGTTCGTCGCGTTCGACCTTCTCCTGTGGAACAAGAAGAAGGTGCACGCGAAGCCGATCGAAGAGCGGCGCGCGGAGCTGGAGAAGGTCGGCGAGGGCTTCTCGCTCTCGCCGGTGTCCGACGACGTCGCGCAGGGCCGCGACTGGCTGCAGACGCTGCAGGCCGCCGGCTTCGACGGCGTCGTCGCGAAGAAGCTCGGCCTCCCGTACCTGCCGGGCTCGCGCGACGGCGTCGTCAAGGTGAAACCGCACAAGACCGCCGACTGCGTCGTCGCCGGATTGCGCTGGAAGGCGGGCGGCCGCGAGACGATCGCGACGCTCCTGCTCGGCCTGTACGGCGACGACGGTCACCTCGATTACGTCGGCTCGTGCGCGATAGGCGCGAAGAACCAGAACGAGATCGCGGAGAAGGTGCTGCCGCTGCTCGACACGAAGAGCGAGCGCCGGTTCTCGGAGCCGAACCGCTGGGGCACGAACGGGCTCGAGGAAGCGGCGCTGAAGCCGAAGCTCGTCGTCGAGGTGCGCTACGACAAGCTCGAGAAGCACCGCTTCCGGCACGGGACGAAGCTCATCCGCTTCCGGCCGGACAAGGACCCGGACCAGTGCACGTGGCGCGAGGTGCGCCCGCCGCGCCGCCCGGACGACCTCGCGGTCGAGGACTTGCTCACGTCTTCTTAGCCCGCGAGGGCTGTACGCGCTTCGGCTCGCCCGGCATCTTCGGGAAGTTCGGCGGGTACGGCGCCTCGCCCTCGCCTTGGGCTTCCTCGCGCTCGACCCATTCGAGCAGCACGCGGAGGTCGCACACCGCCTCGTCGATCCCCTCGTGCAGGTCGCCGAGCTGCGCGAAGCGCGCCGGCATGGTCGCGATGGTGAAGTCCTCCATCGCGACGTCGGGGAGCTCGTCCCAGCGAACAGGCGCAGACACGGTCGCGTCGGGGCGACCGCGCACCGAATACGCGGACAGGATCGTGCGGTCGCGCGCGTTCTGGTTGTAGTCGACGAAGACCTTCTCGCCGCGCTCCTCCTTCCACCATGCCGTCGTGACGAGGTCGGGCGCGCGCCGCTCGATCTCACGCGCGAACGCGAGCGCGCACCGGCGCACGACACGGAACTCCCAGTTCGGCTCGATGCGGCAGTAGACGTGCACGCCGCGGTTGCCGCTCGTCTTCGGCCACCCGGTGTAGCCGATCTCGTCGAGCACCTCGTGCACGACCGCCGCGACCCGCTTCGCCTCGGCGAAACCCGTGCCCGGTTGCGGGTCGATGTCGATGCGCAGCTCGTCCGGCTTCTCCGGGTCCGCGCGCCGCGACGGCCACGCGCCGAACTCGAGCGTCGCGAGGTTCGCGGCCCAGACGACGTGCGCCGGCTCGGTGACGCAGAGCTCGTCGGCGTGGCGGCCCGAGGGGAACGTCACGCGCGCCGTCTCGATCCACTCCGGCCGCTTCTGGGGCACGCGCTTCTGCCAGATCACCTCGCCGCCGACGCCCTCGGGCTGGCGCTTCAGCTGGCACGGCCGCTCATACAGCGCGCGCACAATCCCGTCGCCGACGGCGATGAAGTAATTGACGAGGTCGAGCTTCGTCTCCCCGCGCGCGGGGAAGTAGACCTTGTCGGGGTTCGTCACCTTGACGACGCGGTCCCCGACATCGAGCTCGACGAACGGCGACGGCATGACCGGAGTATCGTGAAATCGTGCTGGAGGACCCGCGCCCCATCCGACTGACGCTGGAGCCGCTCGACGACTTCGTCGTCATCGAGCAGTCCGACGAGGAGGCGGAGACGCGCGGCGGCCTGATCATCCCGGCGAGCGCGGAGACGCAGTGCCGGAGCGGGATCGTCACCGCCGTCGGCGCCGAGGCGGACGGCGTCGCGCCCGGCGACAAGATCCTTTTCCCGGCCGGCGCCGGGTACGAGGTGCGCCTCGCGGGGTCCGCGATGCGCGTCCTCCGGCGCAGCGACCTGATCGCACGCGTCCACGATTAGGCGGGTACCCTTCCGGCTCCGGAGAAGTGGCCGAGTGGCTGAAGGCGGCGCCCTGCTAAGGCGTTATGGGGCTGAATGGCTCCATCGAGGGTTCGAATCCCTCCTTCTCCGTTGGAGGGGTGGCAGAGCGGTCGAATGCGGCGGTCTCGAAAACCGTTATCCGTCGTTAGGCGGATCGAGGGTTCAAATCCCTCCCCCTCCGCCAGGTTCGCAGGGAGAGGTGTCCGAGTGGCCTAAGGAGCGCGACTGGAAATCGCGTACGTGCTGAAAGGTGCGTCGCGGGTTCAAATCCCGCCCTCTCCGTAAGTGCTAGGTCGCCGTCAGCTTGGTCACCATGCCGAGCTGGCGGTGACCGGGCACGCTGCAGTACAGCGTGTAGGCGCCCTTCTTCAGCGTGACGGTGAGCTTCACCGTCTTGCCGGGAGCGATGCTCGCCGTGTGCTTGCCGCCATGGATGGTCAGGTTGTGCGCGATGTGACCGGCGTTCTTCACGACGAACGTCACGACGCCGTGATGCACCTTGTGCGTCGAGAGCGTGATCTTGTACTCGACCTCGGTCGCCGTGACGCTGACGCCCGTCGCGGCGGTCGTGGCGGCGCCCTTCGCCTCGGCTTCCTTCCCGAAGACCACGACGGCGCTGATCATCGCGGCGAAGAGAAAGACGCTCGCGATGACGAACACGCTCAGGCCGTTCCTCCCAGGGAAGTCGGGACGGCGGCGCGGCACGACGAACGACGATGCCAGCGCGAACCCGATGAACACGACCGCGACGACCGCAAGGCCGATCTTGTGGCCGGACGAGAGGCTGGCGGCGACGAGCACGGCGGGATTATTCCATGACGAGGCGCTCTGTGCGCCGGCGGCGCGCCCCGCGCAGGCTCCACAGGAGCCCGGCTACGAGCGCAAACGGGCTGACCGCGATCAGGACGTACAGGGCGATCGCGCCCTCGAGGCCGAGGAAGCCGAACGCGGAGTGCACCATCCGCCCAAGCCGGCCGCGGTGATGCGGAACCGGGACGACGACCGCCTTCGTGCTGAGCGTGAGCGAGATGGTCGCGTTCGTCCCCGCGGCGATCGTCCCGGTGCGCGCGTGCAGACGCTGCGAGAGCGCACGCTTCGCGTTCGCGAGGCGGATCTGCAGGATGACGCGCTGCGCGTCCGGGAGCGACGTGCTGCGCAGCGCCGCGGTGAGCGCCGCGACCGTGTGCCGAAGCTCCGCGATCTGCGCCGACTCGGCCTGGAGGTCGTGCTCGAGGTCGATGACCGACAGGTTCTGCGAGACGATCGTGCCGAGGGTCGTCAGACGCGAGATCGCGATCTTGACGTTCTGCGCCGGCACGCGCAGCTCGATGAAGGACGAGCCGCCCGAGCTGTAGTTCACGGACTGCGCGTAGCCGCCGAGCGACGTCGCGACCTGCGTCGCGCGGGTCGTCGCAGAGGCGACGTCCTTGACGCGCACCTCGAGCGTCGCCTCGGTGCGCTGGAGGCGCGTGGACGCACCGCCGACGGACGGCAGAAGCTGGTCCTTTGCGCTTCCAGCGGCAAGGCTCCCGGTGAGCGCGCCGCCCCCGCCGCCGGCATTGGTGACCGCGGGGGCGAAGGCCTTCCGGGACGCAGACGGGACGTGCCGCAATGCGGCCGCCTGCTGCTTCGGATTCCCCGACGAAACGAGCCCGTGGACGATCGCCGCGGCCACGGCGATCGCGAGCGCGACGGCGAGCACCAGGACGAGACGCCGCGACGGCGTTCGCCGCGGTTCGAGCGCGAGCACGCGGGCGCGCAGCGATTCCGGCGCGAGCGGCGGGTGCGCGCGCAACAGGGACTGCACCGTCATCTCATTCGCGGACATCGCCGATCCTCTCTTCCAGTTTTTTCAGTGCGCGGCTCAGGCGTGTCGAGCACGCCGTCTGGCTGATGCCGAGCACGCGCGCGGCGCTCGGCCCGTCGAGGTCGAGCAGGACGCGGAGGGCGACCACCTCGCGCTCGGCCGGCGACAGCTCGCGCACCGCCTGCTCGAGCGGTCCGGGTAGGCCGTCGACGAGCTCGTCGACGGTCTCCTGCCGCTGCGCGTATGTGTCCTCGCGGCGTCGGCGGCGCGCCTCGGCGCGGAACCAGTCCACCGCGACGTTGTGCGCGATCTTGCACAACCACGTGCGCGGCGAGCTCCGGCGCGGATCGAACCGGCGCCACGTGCGGAACGCCTTCTCGAACGTCTCCGCCGCGAGATCCTCGGCCGCCGAACGGTCGCCGGTCAGATACACGAGGTAGCCGTATACGGCGTCGAGCTGCTCGGCCACGACCTCCGCGAAGCCCGTGCGGGAGCCGAGCGCCGGTGGTGCCTCGATCGAAGCCGCGTTCACGCCCTCCTGTACGGCGCGGCGGCGGCCGATCGTCACATCGCGCAGGGTAGATAGCCTCGAACCGATGCGCCGCCTCGTCCTTCTGGTCGCGGTCCTCGTCGCCGTCGACACCATG
>DASYFU010000094.1:0-12499 GCA_036498225.1 Gaiellaceae bacterium
GTGGTGCTCGGCGGCGGTGTGACCCGCTCAGGTGACCAGTTACTCGAGCCGGTCCGCGCGCTCGTGCGCGACCAGGCGATGGCGCCGGCGGCAGGGGCGGCCGAGATCGTTCCCGCGTCCCTCGGCGACCAGGTCGGGGTCATCGGAGCCGCCGCCGTGGTCTTCGGCGTGACCGAGGCAGCGCATCGTGGCTGACGCGATCGCGGAGCACCGCGCGCTCCTTGAGCGCGTCGACGAACTCCTGCCCGAAATCGAGCGGGCTGCCGGGCTGGTCGTCGACTGCTACGGCAAGGGCGGTCGGGTGATCACGTTCGGCAACGGCGGAAGCGCTGCCGACGCGCAGCATCTCGTCGCCGAGCTCGTCGGTCGGTTCAAGCGTGAACGCCGCCCGCTTGCCGCGATGTCGCTCGCCGTCGATCCCTCGGTCGTGACGTGCATCGCGAACGACTTCTCCTTCGACGATCTCTTTGCCCGCCAGGTCGAAGCACAGGCGCGGGCGGGAGACGTCGCAGTCGGCTACTCGACGAGCGGGCGCTCCGAGAACGTCGTCCGCGGATTGCGTGCCGCACGCGCAGCCGGGGCCTCGACCGTGCTCTTTGCCGGCGGCGACGGCATGCCGGCCACCACCGAGGCGGACGTCGCGCTCCTTGTTCCATCGACGTCGACTGCGCGCGTGCAGGAGATGCACCTCTTGCTGATGCACCTGATCATCGACCGAGTCGACGAGTGGGCGACGAGCTCGTGAAGCGGATCATCATGATCGGCAACGCGCACATCGACCCGGTGTGGCTGTGGCAGTGGACAGAGGGCTATCAGGAGGTGCGTGCAACCTTCCAGTCGGCGATCGACCGCATGGACGAGTATCCCGACTTCGTCTTCACCTGCGACTCCTCGCTCTTCTTCGAGTGGGTGGCGGAGAGCGATCCAGTGCTGCACGAGAAGATCAAGAGTCGCGTCGCCGAAGGGCGCTTCCAGGTGATCGGCGGCTGGTGGATCGAGCCCGACTGCAACATCCCCTGCGGCGAGTCGTTCGTTCGCCAAGCGCTGTACGGGCAGCGCTACCTGCGCGAGACGTTCGGGATCACTGCGACGACGGGCGCGAATCTCGATTCGTTCGGTCACAACGCGACCATTCCGCAGATCCTCGCTAAGAGCGGTTGCGACTCGTATGTGTTCCTCCGTCCGCAAAGACAGGAGAAGGAGCTGCCGGCGCCGCTCTTCCGGTGGGCGTCGCCCGACGGCTCCTCCGTCGTCGCGTATCGCATCCCGCACGAGTACTGCGCGCCGAAGGACGACATCGGCGAGCACGTCGAGAAGGCGGTCGCATCCTTGCCGCCGGACGGCGGCGAATATGCCGTCTTCTACGGCGTCGGCAACCACGGCGGCGGCCCCACCATCGCGAATCTCGAGCAGATCGAGGCGCTGAACGAGCGCGGCGATCTCCCGCCGCTCGAGCTCGGCTCGCTGCGCACATTCTTCGACGGCGTCAACGGAAATTTGCCGGTCGTGCGCGGCGAGCTGCAGCACCACGGCCGCGGGTGTTACACGACGCACTCGGGGATCAAGCGATGGAACCGGCGCGCGGAGAACCTCCTTCTCCGAGCGGAAAAGTGGTCGTCGGTCGCGGCACACCTCGACCTGCGGCCCTATCCGCGCGAGGAGCTGACGGAGGCATGGAAGCTCCTCCTCTTCAACCAGTTCCACGACACGCTCGCGGGCACATCGATCGAGCCGGCGTACGACGACGCGCGCGACCAGCTCGGGCACGCGTCCTCGATCGCGACGAGCGCGTTCAACGCCGCCGTGCAGTCGATCGCGCGGCAGATCGCGATCGACCCGGAGGACGACATGCGGCCGGTCGTCGTCTTCAACCCGCATCCGTGGCGCGTACGCACCGACGTCGAGATCGAGTACACGTGGATGCGCAAGGAAGGTGCGCATGTCGTCGACGACGAGGGCCAACTCGTGCCGATGCAGACGACGCGCCCGCTGACGACGATGAGCGGCCTCCGTGCCCGCCTCGTCTTCCCGGTCGACCTGCCGCCGCTCGGCTACCGGACGTATCGCATTCGGCCCGGCGCGAAGGAGCAGGCGGGGACCGAGATCCCGACGCCGCCGATCCCGCGGCGCGCAGTCGTCATCGACGACCAGAGCGACACCTGGGGACACGACGTCGTCGCCTACGACGCCCAGATCGGCGAGTTCGAGGAGACGTCGCGGCGCACCATTGAGGGCGGCCCCGTGCGCACGATCGTCCGCGTCGAGAGCCGGTACGGCGACTCGACGCTACGCGAGGACTACCTCTACAGCGCTGGCAAGCCGTACGTCGACGTCCGCGTGACGATCGACTGGCACGAGCGGCTCAAGCTCCTGAAGCTGCGCTACGCCTCGCCGTCCGCATTCGAGACCGCGACCTTCGAGATCCCGTACGGATACATCGAACGGCCCGCCGACGGCGAGGAGCAACCGGGGCAGGCGTGGGTCATAGCCGGTGGGCTTGCCGTGATGAACGACGCGAAATACGGCTACGACGTCCGAAACGGCGAGATCGGCATCAGCGCCGTACGCAGTCCGGTGTGGGCCTGGCATGTCCCGCAGACCCTCGATAAAAACGGCGACTACGAGTACATGGACCAGGGACGGCAGCGGTTCACGATCCGTGTGGCGGCTGCCGACGTCGACGTCGTCCGGCTTGCAATGGAGCTGAACCAGCAGCCATTCCCGCTGATCGAGACCTACCACGACGGGTCCCTCCCGCAGACCGCGTCGTTCGGAGACGACGGCGGCGGCGGCGTCGTCGTGGCCGCTGTGAAGGAGGCGGAGGACGGCGGAGCATTCGTCACGCGCGCATTCGAGTCTGCGGGACGGACCGCAAAAGCGCGCATCGCGATCCTCGGGGAGGAAATCGAGGCCGAGTTCGGCGCGCACGAGATCAAGACCTTCGTAGGGTCGCGGGAGACCGATCTCCTCGAGTGACCTTGCAGTGGCAGTTCAAAGGATGGGTCGGCGAGGAGTGGCGCTGGCACGTGAACAAGCCGTGGAACGAACCCGGCTGGCTGCCAGCGCATGTGCCCGGGAGCGTCGTCGACGACCTCATGCGTGCCGGCGAAGTCCCGGACGTCTACTTCGAGCGTAACTCGCGGCTCGCGGAGTGGGCGGCCGAGCGCACGTGGGTGTACCGCACCCGCGTCGGCGGCGGCACGGTCGCGTTCGAGGGCGTCGACCACGAGGCGACGGTCTTCGTCGACGGCGACGAGGTCGCACACCACGTCGGCTCGCTCACCCCGTTCCGCATCGAGGTGCCACCCGGCGAGCACCTGCTCGCCGTCGCAATCCACCCCGCACCCGAGTGCGAGGCGCAGGTCGGGCGGACGAGCCGCGTGCGCGTGCACAAGAGCCGCATGACCTATGGCTGGGACTTCTGCCCGCGCCTCCCCCACCAGGGCATCTGGCGCCCGGTCGACGCGGATGCGCCTCCCGAAGTGCTCTACCGCGTCACGCTCGAGGAGGGAGTCGGGCGGGTCGAGGCAAACGGCGAGTCGATCCTCGAGGTCGAGGATCCGGAGCTGTGGTGGCCGAACGGCATGGGGGAGCCGCGCCTCTATCGCGCCGGCGCGATCGAGGTCGGCTTCCGCACGGTCGAGCTGACCGAGGACTACGAACTGGTCGTCAACGGCGTGCACACCGACATCCGCGGCTGGAACTGGGTGCCGATCGACGTCTGCTACGGCGTCCCTCGCGCCGAGAAGCTCGCGCGCCTGCTCGAGCTCGCAGACCGCGCGAACGTCAACCTCCTGCGCGTCTGGGGCGGAGGCGTGATCGAGAGCGATGAGTTCTACGCGCACTGCGATCGGCTCGGCATCCTCGTCTGGCAGGAGTTCGCACAGTCGAGCTCGGGCCTCGAGAGCATTCCCTCCGACGACCCGGACTTCGTCGCCACGCTCGCGGCGGACGCACGCGAGATCGTGCCGCGCCGCGCGCACCATCCCTCGCTCGCGATCTGGTGCGGCGGCAACGAGCTCGACGCCGACGACTCGCATCCCGCGATCGCCGTGCTCCGCGCCGCCGCCGATCGCGCCTGGCTGCCGACCTCGCCGCTCGGCGACAAGGACGTGCACGGGCCGTGGGAGCACCAGGGGCTACGCGCGCACAACAAGCACTTCGACACGCGCACCTCGCGGCTGCACAGCGAGTTCGGCGTGGAAGGAATGACGAACTCGCTCGACGGACTGATCGCAGCGGAGCACCAGTGGCCGGCGGACCGCTCCAACCCCGTGTACCAGCACCTTGGTGCGTGGTGGAACAACGCGCCGCTCGTGCAGGAGTGCTTCGGCGGCCGCATCGAGGACACTGAGACGATGCGACGCGCGAGCCAATGGCTTCAGTACGAGGGGCTCCGCTATGCGGTGGAGGCGACGCGCCGCCGCGGAGCGGGGACGATCCCCTGGCAGTTCAACGAGTCGTTCCCGAATGCATGGTGCACGTGCGCGGTCGACTGGCACGGCGATCCGAAACCGGCGTACCACGGTGTGGCACGCGCGTACCGGGGGGCGCCGACCGCACTCTTCGCGACCAATGCTTGGGGCGGGCTCGAGGAGGCGCGTGCGATCGTGAGCGCACCAGCGCGCTTCGTCGATCTCGACGGCCGCGTCGTCGCGGAAGGTCAGGGAGAGATCACAGCGCCGCTCGACGTATTCGCGCACGACGTCTTCCTCCTCGACCTCGACTCGAACCGATACGTGATGACGCGCACCGAGCACCTTGCGCCGCTGCTCGACCTGCCCCGCACGACACTCGTGCTCGACGGGTCGACGCTCCGCAACACGGGCGCCGTCGCCGCCGTCGGCGTCGTCACTGACGGCGACGTGCTCGACCTTCTCCCCGGCGAGGCGCGGGAGATCGAGGGCGCGCGCGCCGAAGGCTGGAATGCTGCGCTGTAGCGCGCTCGCACCGGACGGCTCGCCGGTCGAGGGCTTCGCCTTTGACGGCACGACCGTTACCTACGAGGGAAGGGATCCGATGGACGCCGGCATCCGCATCTCGCTCGAGCTGGCGCAGACCGACGATCCGCAGTGGCTCATCCCGGGCGTCTTCTATGGCGAAAACCGCAGCGCGTCGTGCACGCGCATCTACCCGCGCTTCACGCCGGGGCGCGTCGACGTGGACCGGATGGAGTCCAACGCATGGTCGTTCCGCGCCGACCGCTGCGCCACGCCGGCAGTGTTCGCACGCGCCGGCGGACTCGTCACCTCCGAGCTCTCGCCGCTCGGACAGGCAGGCGTCGGCTTCGCATACAGCGACCGCATCCCGACCATCTGGCTCGACTTTCCCTATCGCGAGGAGCCGCTCCGCTACGACGGCTCAGAGACGCCTCGGCCGCCGGACGTGCGGACCTACCGCTGGACTCCAGGCGAAACGGTGACGCTCGAGATCGAGCGGAACGACGGCGATTGGCGCAACGTGCTCCGCGCCCCTCCACTCGAGCCGCCAGCTCGAGCTTCCGTCGAAGAGGCCGCGGCGCTCGCGGCCTACGGGCTGCACCGGTGGCACTACAAGGCCGATCCGGCACGGTTGATCGAGACGCGCTCATTCGATCGGCGCGAGGAGCGCGATCACATGCACGTCTCCTGGGTGAGCGGCGTCCCATACGCATACGCGCTGCGCCGCCACGGCCAACGCATTGGTAACGACGAGTACATCGCCGCAGCCGAGGCCGTGCTCGACCACGTCGCCTCAAATCTCGCGCCCGCCGGGATCTTCTGGCCGCAGTGGACGGCAGAGCGCGGCTGGACGTGGGGCTGGCACCCCGACCACTCGCGAGCGCATGCACGCACGCTGGCCGACGCGGCCCTGTTCCTGCTGCGTGCCGGGGGCCGATGGGAGGAGGCAGCGCGATCGAACCTCGCGGTCGCGCTTCGCTCGCAGCGCGACGACGGCGCCCTCGCGTCCGCGCTCCACCTCGAGACGGGTGCGCCACTCTCGTGGGAGGGAACGGCGGGCATGTCGTGGATCCCGGCGCTCGTCGCTGCCGGCCACCTGAACGAGGCGCGTCTCGCCGGCGCCTACTACGCTCGGTTCGAGACTTGGTGCGGTGCGCCCGAGGACGTCGACCTCGCTCCGACGTCCGAGGACGGCTACGCCGCGGTCATGGCCTTCGTCGCGCTCGAGGACTGGGAGACCGCACGCCGGGCCGCCGACTGGTCGCTCACGTTCCGCTACTCCTACAACGTCGACTTCGCGCCAGGGACGACGCTCGGAAAGGCCGGCTTCCGCTCACGCGGAGCAGACACCGCGTCGCCGGCGAACCAGCACCTGCACGCGTTCGGCCTTATCTGCCTGCCGGAGATGCTCGTGCTCGGCGAGCCGTACGCGTCGAGCGCGCTCCAGCACCTACGCTGCTACATGCAGCCGGTGGGCGCGCCGCGCGGGATGGTCGCCGAGCGCCTGTTCCAGACGGACTGCTTCGGCGCGAAGGGTGAGCTCGACCCACTCTCGCACTCGTGGTCGATCGGCGTCCTACTCCACGCGTGCGAGGAGATCCTTGCGCTTTCCTAACGGGTTTCTCTGGGGCGTCTCCACCTCGGCGTTCCAGGTGGAGGGATCGCTCGACGCGGACGGACGGGGCCCGTCGATCTGGGATGGCTTCCCGAGTGAGCGCGGCGAGACCGGCGCCGTCGCGTGCGACCACTACCGCCGCTGGCGCGAAGACGTCGACCTCATCGCGTCGCTCGGCGTGAACGCGTACCGCTTTTCGATCGCGTGGCCGCGCATCCTCCCCGATGGACGCACCGTCGAGCAGCGCGGCGTAGACCACTACTCTCGACTCATCGACGCGCTACTCGAGCGCGGGATCGAGCCGATCGTGACGCTGTACCACTGGGACCTTCCCGTGTCGCTCGACTGGCGCGAACGCGATACGGTCGATCGCTTCGCTGAGCTCGCGCGGGTGTGTTTCGACGCGTACGGCGACCGTGTGCGCTGGTGGCTGACGATCAACGAGCCGTGGATCGTTGGGCTGCTCGGTTTCCTGCACGGATTGCATGCGCCTGGCATCTCCGGGGACGTTCGTGCCGAGGCGGCCGTCTTCCATCACCTCTTGCTCGCGCACGGGCGTGTTGCGCCGGAAGCGCCGGGCACGGTCGGAATCCCACTGAGCCTCTACCCGCACTACGGCGACGAGCCAGCCGCGCGTCTGTCGGACGGCTACGTCAACCGCTGGTTCCTCGACCCGGTGCTCCGCGGCTCGTATCCGGACGACATGCGGGAGCTATGGGAAGAGCGCATCGGGTCGCTCGACTTCGTCCGCGACGGCGACGAGCGCGAGATCGGCTCCCGCTGCGACGTGGTGGGAGTGAACTACTACACCCGACGGGTGATCGAGGGACGGGAGGGCGATGGGCCGTTCCCCTGGCGCGTCGTTGTGCCGGACGGCGTGCCACTCACAGAGGCGGGCACGGAGATCTACCCTGCCGGTCTCACCGACTTGCTCGTTCGGCTGCACGAGGATTATGGCGTGCCGACGTTCGTCACCGAGAACGGCTGTGTCTACGCCGACGCGCCGCACGACGAGAAGCGGGTCGAGTTCCTGCGCGACCATCTCGCAGCCGTGCACGCAGCGATCGCACGCGGCGCGGACGTGCGCGGGTACTGCCACTGGTCGCTCATGGACAACTTCGAGTGGAAGCTCGGCTACGCGCAGCGATTCGGGCTCGTCCACGTCGACTACGACACGCAGGTGCGCACGGTCAAGGACAGCGGCCGCGCATACGCACGCATCGCAAAGGAGAACGCGCTATGAAGCTCGCGGTTATCGGCGGCGGCTCGACGTACACGCCCGAGGTGATCGACGGAATCGTTCGCCTGCGCGATCTCATGCACGTGGACGACCTCTACCTCCAGGACACGAACCCCGAGCGCCTCAAGATCGTCGCCGGGCTCGCGCAGCGCATGCTCGAGCGCGCCGGCCACCCCGCGCGGCTGTACACGACGGAGCGGCTGGAGGACGCCGTTGAAGGCGCGGACGCGGTGCTGATCCAGATCCGTGTCGGCGGCCAGGCTGCCCGGATGGTGGACGAATCGGTTCCGCTCGCGTGCGGCTGCCTCGGCCAGGAGACGACGGGATTCGGAGGCCTCGCCAAGGCGCTGCGGACGGTTCCCGTCGTGCTCGACATCGCAGAGCGCGCACGGCGCCTCTCGCCCGACGCATGGATCGTCGACTTCACCAACCCGGTCGGGATCGTCACCAAGGCGCTCCTCGACGAAGGGCACAAGGCGGTCGGGCTGTGCAGCGCGGCGATGGTGTTCCAGCGCCACTTCGCCAAGGTGCTGGAAGTCGTGCCAGAACGGATCGAGCTGGACCATCTCGGGCTGAACCACTTGACATGGGAGGTTGGCGTCCGGCTCGACGGCGAGGACATCCTTCCGCGGCTTCTCCTGGACGAGCGGGTCGCGCGCGCGACCGGTCTTCCAGCCGACCTCGTCGCCCGGCTCGGCACCGTGCCGTCGTACTACCTCCACTACTTCTACGAGCACGACGCCGTCGTCGAGGAACAGCGGACCGGGACCTCGCGTGCGGAGATCGTGTCCGGAATCGAGCAGGAGCTCCTGCACCTCTACGCCGACGAAGATCTGACGGAGAAGCCGGAGCTGCTGAAGCAACGCGGGGGCGCCGGCTACTCCGAGGCGGCGGTGGAACTAATCGCGAGCCTGCTCGGCAGCGCCGGCGAGGGTCGGCACGTGATCAACCTGCGCAACGACGGGGCGCTTCCATTCCTCGCGGACGACGCCGTCGTCGAGGTGCCTGCACGCATAAGCGGCGACGGCGTGGAACCGGTCAAGCTGCCACAACTCGGCGCGCTCGAGCGCGGCCTCGCCGCTCACGTATCAGCGTACGAACAGCTCGCACTCGACGCCGCACTGCGCGGCGGCCGGGAGCGAGTCTTCCGCGCGCTGCTCGCGCATCCGCTCGTCGGCCAGGCAGCACTCGCGGACAAGCTCACGGACTTGATGCTCGAGAAGAACAAGGGCTACCTCGCGTGGGTGTAGTCCTCGGCGTCGATGGAGGCAACTCGAAGACGGACGTCGTCGTCGCGACGACAGAAGGCGAGCCGCTCTCATACGTGCGGGGCGGAGGAAGCAACTCGCACGGCCGCGGGGGCTCAGCCGGCTGCATCGACGTCGTCGCGTCGCTCGTCGACCTCGAGGAGCGGGCGGAGCGCGCAGTTCTCTTCCTCTGCGGCGCCGATCTCCCGCACGACATCGAGGAGCTGAGCGCGCTCGCGCGGTCGCGCGACTGGGCGCGTGAGCTGACGGTCGACAACGACACGTTCGCGCTCCTGCACGCGGGCACCGATCGCGCCGACGCCGCCGCCGTCATCTGTGGTGCCGGGATCAACTGCGTCGGCCGGCGTGCGGACGGCCGGGTCGCGCGCTATCCGGCGCTCGGCTGGGAGACCGGAGATTGGGGCGGCGGCGAGGGGCTCGCGCGCGACGCGCTCTTCCTGGCGAACCGCGCCGCCGACGGCCGCGGCGAGCCGACCGCCCTCGTCGAACTGTTCGAGTCGCACTTCGGCAAGCCGGTGGTCGAGATCGGGATCGACGTGCACTACAAGCGCATGCGCGATTCGAGGCTCGGGGAGCTCGCGGCTGCGATCGTCGACCTCGGCGATCCGGTTGCCGAGAGGTTGGTGCAGCGCCTCGTCGACGAGATCGTGCTGCTCGTCGAGCGCGCGCTCCGCGATCTCGAGCTGGCCGAGGCCGACATCGTGCTCGGTGGCGGCATGCTCACCGGCCGGCTGCTCGAGCTCGTCTCAGCACGCGTGCCGAGCCCGGTCGTCCCCGACGTTCCCCCGGTCGCAGGCGCAGTGCTCGCAGCGCTCGACGCCGACGCACGCACTCGCTTCCGCGAGACCTTCCGAGGATGGAAGCCACGTGACTGACGTACGCGAGTTCGCGGACGCGGACGAGCTCGGGCAAACGCTCGCAGCGGAGATCGTTGACCTCTGGCCGGCGCTGCTCGGTTGCCCGGGCGGACGCAGCCTCCTGACGACATACCGCGCCCTCCCGGAGCTGCCGGAGACGACGATCGTGATGATGGACGAGTACGTTCCGGTGCCGCCCACCTCCGCGCACTACAGCTGCCGTGGGTTCGCCGAGCGCAATCTGCGCGCGCGTGAGATCTGGCTTCCCGATCCAGACGACCCCGACGCGTATGAGGAGCGCATCGCCGCCGCGGGCGGCATCGATCTCTTCCTGCTCGCCTCGGGCGCGAGTGACGGCCACGTCGCCTTTCTCCCTCCGGGTTCGCCGCGGAACGGACGCACCGGCGTCGTCCGCCTCGCCGAGAGCACCCGCCGCGACAACCTTGCAACGTTTCCCGAGTTCGAGTCGATCGACGACGTGCCCGCGCACGGTGCTTCCGTCGGGCTCGCCACGATCGCCGACGCACGCCGCCTCCGGATGGTCCTCCACGGGCCGGACAAGCGGTACGCGATCGAACGACTCTTGACATACGACGCATTCGATCCCGAGTGGCCCGCGAGCATCATCCACGACCACGACGACGTGCAGATCCTGGTGGCGCCATGAGCATCGAGCGCGCAAACGGTACGTACGCGATGGTCGCAATGGACCAGCGCGAGTCGCTGCGGACGATGTTCCGCGAGCATGGGCACGACGATTCGGACGAGCGGATGCGAATGTTCAAGACGTCGGTCGCGCGTGAGCTTGCACCACTCGCTTCCGGGTTCCTCGTGGAGCCGCAATTCGTGGACGCTGTGCGGCCGCTCGTCCCGCGCGGACTCATCCTCGCCGTCGACCTCCTGCGACAGGAGCGCGGGAAGATCGTCGAGGACACGAGCCTGGACGAGGTCGAGTCGCTCCCGGAAGGAGTCGAGGCGCTCAAGCTTCTCGTCATCTGGCGCGATGACGAACGGCGTCGTGAGCGCATCGACATGTGCGAGCGGTTCGTCGCCCTCGCACGGCGGCTCGGAGTGCTCTCGGTCCTCGAACCGGTCGTGCGGGAGGACGGACAGATAGAAGAGGCGGCACGCGAACTCGGCGCTACGCGGCCGTCCCTGTACAAATGCCAGGCGCCACGTCACGGAGGCATCGTCGCCCGCTGCAGCGAGATCACCGACGCGCTGCCGGTGCCGTGGGTCGTTCTCTCGCAGGGCGTGCCCTACGACGAGTTCCCGCAAGCCGTCGACGATGCGTGCAAGGGAGGTGCGCGCGGGTTCCTCGCAGGGCGGGCGCTATGGACGAACACGCTCCGAGCCGACGATCCCACAGACCTGTTGCGCTCGGAGTCACTGGCCCGCCTCACCGAGCTGATCGAGATCGTGGATGCGTACGCGTGAGAATCCGCGGCGTCATCGAAGGCTTCTACGGGCCGCCATGGACACACGAGCAACGGCTCGACCTCATCGGCTTCTGCGGTGCCGAGGGCCTCAACACCTGGGTGCACGCGCCCAAGGACGACCCGTACCATCGCGCGCGCTGGCGCGATCCGTATCCCGACGACGAGGTCGCGCGCCTCGCTGAGCTCGTTGCCGAGGCGCGGCGGCACGACATCGATTTCGCGTATGCGATCGCTCCCGGTCTCGACCTCGATTACGCCGACCCGGGCGAACTCGAAACGCTGCTCGCCAAGCTCGACCAGCTGCATAACGCAGGCGTTCACTCTTTCCAGCTCCTCTGGGACGACATCGAGTCGCGCGCCGGCGCCGAGCAGGCCGCGTTCACCAACCGCGTCGCTCGCGAGCTCGGATCGCTTGTCGTGTGCCCGGTCGGCTATGCGGGCACGGGAGACTCCGAATACCGGCGAGCATTCGCACCGGCGCTAGACGAAGATCTCGTCGTCTATTGGACGGGTCCCGAGGTCGTGTCGCTCGCGATCGCACGCGAGGAGCTTGATGCTGCCGTGCGCCGGTTCGCGGACCACGAGCTGCTGCTGTGGGACAACTACCCGGTCAACGACTTCTCCCCGGACACGCTCTTCCTCGGCCCGCTGCGCGGACGAGATGCGCGCCTCGCCGGCGCACAGTGCGCAGGCATCGTCGCGAACGGGATGCTGCAAGCGGTCCCGTCCAAGCTCGCGATCGCAACGCTCGCCGACTGGGCACGCGACCCAAGCGCGTACGACCCACTTGCATCCTTTGAGCGTGCGCTGCGCGCATACGGGGCTGAGGTCGCTGTCGCGCTCGACGCCGAGCCGGCCGACGTCCAGCCGCCTCCCGATCTCGCAGCGCTCGTCGACGCGCTCACGCCCGGCGTCGATGCCGCCACTGCCGTCGCGCTCCTGCGCCCATTCGTGTGACCGACGTCGCCGTCTTCCGCGCAACAGGCGCAGGCATCGCCGCAGCAGTCGCTGCACACGAGGCGGGCGCGCGCACCGTCCTCGTCGAGCCTACGTCGCACATCGGCGGCATGGTCTCCGGCGGTCTCTCATGGACGGACGTTGGTGACACGCGCGTGCTCGGTGGCTTCGCGCGGCGCTTCT
>DASYFU010000095.1:0-1508 GCA_036498225.1 Gaiellaceae bacterium
CCCCGAGAAGCGCCTCTCGCGCGCGCTCGCCCGGCCCGGCCACGAGCTCCAGCACCGGTTCGCGACCGCCGAGCCGACGGCCGAGCAGCTCGAGGTCGCCGAGGCGGCGCTGCGCGCGTGCCTCGAGCTCGAAGATGGCAACCGGCACCAGGACTAGGCTCGCGCCCGAGGTCTTCGACCTGCCCGTCGAGAAGATGCGGGCGGGCTACTACACGGACGCGTACTTCAACCACTCGCGCGCGGCGCTGCTCGCGGACGGCCGGCACCCGCGCGTCGTCATGCAGGTCTTCCAGAAGCGCGAGGTGTATCTCGGCGGCGTCGACGAGGCGATCGCGATTCTCAAGCTGTGCAGCGACGACTGGGACGCGCTCACGGTGCACGCGCTGTACGACGGTGATCCGGTCGGGCCGTACGAGACCGTGATGACGATCGAGGGCGACTACACGCTCTTCGCGCACCTGGAGACGCTCTACCTCGGCGTGCTTGCGAGGCGCACGCTGATCACGACGAACGTCGTTCGCGTGCTCGAGGCGGCGAACGGCAAGCCGATCATCTTCATGCCTGCGCGTCACGACCATCACCGCGTGCAGACCGGAGACGGCTACGCCGCGCACGTCGCCGGCCTCGTGACCGGCGCCGAGATCGGCGTCACCACGGAGGAGCAGGCATCGTGGTGGGGCGGCCGCAGCGTCGGAACGGTTCCCCACTCGCTCATCGCGTCGTACGGCGGCAACACTGTCCTGGCCGCGTCGAAGTTCGCGGAATGGGCGCCGCCGGAGACGAACGTCACCGTGCTCGTCGACTTCCAGAACAACTCGGTGGAGACGGCGCTCGCGGTGGCACGCGCGCTCGGCGAGCGGCTCTGGGGCGTGCGGCTCGATACGTCCGAGAGTCTCGTCGACTTCTCCCTCGTCGACGAGATGGGCGACTTCAATCCGACGGGCGTGAACCCACGCCTCGTGCAGCGCGTGCGCGAGGCGCTCGATCGCGACGGCTTCGAGCGCGTGAAGATCGTCGCGTCCGGCGGCTTCACCGCGGAGAAGATCCGCGAGTTCGAGCGGCTCGGCGTCCCGGTCGACGCATACGGCGTCGGCTCGTCGCTCATCCGCGGCTCGAACGACTTCACCGCCGACGTCGTCCTCACCGATGGGCGCCCGTCCGGCAAGTTCGGGCGCCGTTACCGCGAGAGCCGGCGCCTCGAGCTGGTCGGGTAGCGAAGTACTCCATCGCTTGCATTTGTCGGCACAATACGTCGGCTAAGGGGTTCGGGTCCGACTGCCGATGAGGTCACTGGATGGTGGGGAACTGGTTCCATCAAGCTGCGGATTTCGCCACCACGTGGCTCCCGCTCGCGTTCTTCGGAATCCTCGTCATCACCGCCTGGCTGCTCTGGCGGACGGTCGGGATGATGCCGCGCATCCGCCCGACCCACGTCGACAGCGGCGGGAAGTCATCGGTCACGTGGAGTGACGTCGCCGGCGTGGAGGAAGTCCGCGCCGAGCTGATGG
>DASYFU010000096.1:0-4260 GCA_036498225.1 Gaiellaceae bacterium
GCTCGACCTGATGGTGTCCGAGCGGGTCGCGTGGGCGGCGGGCGTGCCGACCATCTGGATGGGAATCCTCCAGATGCTCGACGCGAACCCCGGCAAATGGGATCTCTCCGCGATGAAGGCGATGCTCGTCGGCGGCTCGGCGGTTCCGCGCGCGATGATCGCCGCCTACCAGCAGCGGCACGGGATCAGCATCGTGCAGGGCTGGGGCATGACGGAGACATCGCCCGTCGCATCGACCGCCACGCTGCCGCACGACCTCGCCGACGTCGACGAGGAGACGCGTTTCGACATCGAGTCGTGGGCGGGAATGCCGCTTCCGTTCGTCGAGATCCGCATTCGCGTCGGCGACGACGAGATCCCGTGGGACGGCGAGTCGATGGGCGAGCTCGAGGTGCGCGGCCCGTGGGTCGCGTCCGGCTACTTCGATACCCCCGAGCAGGCCGACCGCTGGACGGACGACGGCTGGTTCCGCACCGGCGACATCGCCTCCATCCATCCGCGCGGCTACATCCAGATCAAGGATCGCTCGAAGGACGTGATCAAGTCCGGCGGCGAGTGGATCTCATCGGTCGAGCTCGAGAACGCGATCATGGCGCACCCCGCGGTGGCGGAGGCGGCGGTGATCGCCATCCCGGACGAGAAGTGGGCGGAGCGACCCCTCGCCGCCGTCGTCCTGAAAGAGGGCGCGTCCACGAGCTCGGACGAGCTGCGCGAGTTCCTCGCGCCGAACTTCGCGAAGTTCTGGCTGCCCGACCGCATCGAGTTCATCTCGGAGATTCCCAAGACGAGCGTCGGCAAGTTCCGCAAGACGGCGTTGCGCGAGCAGTTCGCCCAGGAACCGGCGCACACGAGTTGAAGGCCGCGCTCCTGCGCGAGGTCGACGGGCCGTTCGAGCTCGCCGACGTCCCCGACCCCGTTGCGGACGGCGGCCAGGTGGTCATGCGCGTCCACGCCGCCGGGATCAACTTCGCCGACGTCCTCATCCGTCGCGGGCGCTATCCGCAGATGCCCGAGCTGCCCGTCGTGCTCGGCAGCGAGGTCGCAGGCGAGCTCGAGGACGGGACGCGCGTGATGGCGATCGGCAGCGGCGGCTACGCGGAGATGACCGCGGTCGACCGCGCGCAGGTCGTGCCGTTGCCCGACCACGCGAGCTTCGCCGAGGGCGCCTCGTTTCTCCTGACGTTCCTGACGGCGTATATCCCGCTGACACGACAGGTGCGGCTTCGGCCGGGCTCGTCCGTGCTCGTCACGGCGGCCGCCGGCGGCGTCGGCACCGCCGGCATCCAGGTCGCGCGGACGCTCGGCGCGCGCGTAGTCGCGGCCGTCGGCTCGCGCGAGAAGCTCGACGTGTGCCGCGAGCTCGGCGCGGCCGAGGCCTACGTCTACGACGAGCTTCCCGACGACCTTCGGGTGGACGCGGTCCTCGACCCGGTCGGCGGAGAGCTGTTCGAGCGTGCGCTCGGATTCCTGCGACCGCTCGGCACGCTCGTCGCGATCGGGTTCGCCGGTGGGATGTGGCCGGAGATCAGCCCGGCGGCGCTCGTCGGACGGAACGTCGGCGTGCAGGGTTTCTACCTCGGGCGCCTGCTGCGCCACGAGCCGGAGGTGGTCGGCGAGGCGGTCGGCGAGCTGCTCGCGCTGTGGCAGACGGGCGCGTTGAAGCCGCTCGTCGGCGCGGAGATCCCTCTCGCCGAGGTGGATCGGGCCCACGCGCTCGTCGAATCGCGCGCAAGCGTTGGCAAGGTCGTCCTCGTCCCGTGAGGGCGTTGATCACCGGCGGCCGCGGAGGAATCGGCAGCGCGGTCGCAGCCGCGCTCGACGGATGGGAGATCGCCGCGCTGGACCTTCCCGGGTTCGACGTCGGCTCTCGTGAGGCATGGGGCGCAGTCGAAGGAACGTTCGACGCGGCGTTCCTCAACGCCGGCATCGGCATCGGGTATCCGGACATCGCGCAGCTGCCGGATGCCGAGATCGAGCGCGTCGTCGACGCGAACTTCCTCGGCGTCGTCTACGGCGCGCGCGAATGCGCACGGCGGCTGATGCCGAGGGGCGGCTCGATCGTCTGTACGGCCTCTCTCGCAGGGCTGACCGGTATGCCGTTCGATCCGATGTACACCGCGACGAAGCACGCCGTCGTCGGATTCGTGCGCGGAGCGGCCGACGGGCTGCGCGCGCACGACATCCGCATCAACGCGCTCTGCCCCGGCTTCACCGACACGCCGATCGTCGAGGACGAGCTCCGGGGCGTCCTCCCCGTGCCGCTGATGGAGCCCTCGTTCGTCGCAGAGGCGGCGCTGACGGTGATGAACGACGAGGAGACCGGGCGCGCGTGGATCGTGCAGCCGAACCGCGTCCTCCCGTTCCGCTTCCCCGGCATCCCCGGCCCGCGCTGATGTCGAGGACGCGGCGATCCTGGGGCGACGAGGCGCCGGCCGCGCCGCACATCTGGCGCACGCTCGCGTATCGCGGCGTGGAGCAGGGCGACGGCAAATCGGTGATCGAGTGGGAGGCGACCCCGGACTACTGCTTCCACGACGGCAACAGCGGCTTCATCGTCCACGGAGGGATGGTGACGACGCTGCTCGACACCGCCATGGGCGGCGCATGCTGGTCCGTGCTCGACGAGAGCGAGAGCTTCCTCACGGCCGATCTGCACTGCGAGTTCGTGCGCTCGGCGCGGCCAGGCGTGCTGCGCGCAGAGGGTCGCGTAGTGCAACGAAACCGCAGGGTCGCGTTCTGCGCCGCGGATCTCTACGACGCGAACGGCGAGCTGCTCGCGTCCTCGCGGTGCACGCAGATCATTCGGTGACACCCTCGTATCCGTGCCTGGCACCGGCCTCTGACGGCTGAGCAGGCACTTCGGCCGTAAAGGCCCCACCCGGTGCCAGGCACGCGTACGTCGGTGTCACGACTTCTGCGCGCGGGCCAGGCGCGCCTCGAGGCTTGCCCTCACCGTCGGCCAGTCGTCGTCGATGACCGCGTACCACGCGGAGTCGCGAAGCTCGCCGCCGCGCACGAGCATGTGCTTGCGGAAGACGCCCTCGAACTCCGCCGGCAAACGGGCGAGCGCGGCGCGCGCCCGCGCGTTCGTCGCATCCGTCTTGAACTCGACGCGGAGGAACCCTTCGTCCTCGAACGCGTGCTTCAGCATCAGGTACTTCGCCTCCGTGTTCGCGCCCGTCCCCCACGCCGACGGCGTGAGCCACGTGTTCCCGATCTCGACGACCCGGTCGTCGGCATGGACGTTGAGGTAGCTCGTGTGCCCGACGAGCTCGCCGTCGAAGTAGTGTGCGAACCCGAGCTCGACCGACGCGAACCACTCCCCGAAGAGCGTCCGGCTCTCGTTCCCGTGCACCCGCAGGAGCGTCCACACGCGTGGGTCCTGCGCGATCTCCCACAGCGCCTGCTCGTGTCGCGGCCCGAGTGGCTCGAGCCGCACGCGCGCCCCCTCGAGCGTCACGTGAAGCGCCAGGTTCCTCCGTCCTCGAACTCCCGCAGGATCCGCCGCGCAACGACCATCTTGTGCACCTCGTCCGCTCCGTCGTAGATGCGCGCAGCCCGCGCGGCGCGCCACATCGACGCAAGCGGCGTGTCCTCGGTCATGCCGAGCCCGCCGTGCACCTGGAGCGCGCGGTCGATGACGTCGTTCAGGATCTTCGCCGCGTAGAACTTGAGGAGCGACACCTCGACGCGCGCCTCGTCCCCCTCGTCGAGGCGATGCGCCGCCTGCAGCGTCATCAGCCGACACGCCTGGATCTCGGCCGCGGACTCCGCGATCCAGTTCTGGATCGTCTGCTTCTCCGCGAGCGTCCCGCCGAACGCCTTGCGCTCGAGCGAGTAGGAGCACATGAGCTCGAACGCGCGCTGCATCTGCCCGAGCCATCGCATGACGTGGTGGATGCGGCCCGGGCCTAGTCGCTTCTGCGCGATACGGAACCCGTCGCCCGGCTCGCCGAGTGTGTTCTCCACGGGCACGCGCACACTCGTGAAGCGCGTCTCGCAGTGCGTGCCCCAGCCGCGTCCCTCGTGCCCCATTACCGGGATCCGGCGGACGAGCTCGTAGCCGGGAGTGTCGGTGGGGACGAGGATCATCGACGCACGGCGGTGCGGCTCCGCATCCGGGTCGGTGACGACCATGACGATGCCGAAGCCGGCGCCGTCGGCGCCGGACGAGAACCACTTGTGCGCGTTGATCACCCACTCGTCGCCGTCGCGCACCGCACGGCCGCGCAGGCCGGTCGGGTCAGAGCCGGAGACCTC
>DASYFU010000097.1:0-2406 GCA_036498225.1 Gaiellaceae bacterium
CTTCGCGGCGTCGTCGTCCTCGGCCGGGATCAGGCGGTCGAGCATCTCGATCACCGTCACCTCGCTGCCGAACGTGTGGAAGATCGAGGCGAACTCGCAGCCGATGATGCCGCCGCCGAGCACGACCAGGCGCTTCGGCACGTCGGTCTGCGCGAGGAGCCCGGTGGAGTCGACGCACAGGTCGGACTCGAGCCCGGGGATCGGCGGCCGGATCGGGTAGGAGCCTGTGGCGACGATCGCCTGCTTGAAGGTGACGTCCTCGCCACCCTCGACCGCGATCGTGTTCGCATCCTTGAAGCGCCCGGTGCCCTTCACCCATTCGACGCCGTTCGCCTTGAACAGGCCGGCGACGCCCGATGTCATCTGCTTGACGACGGCCGCCTTCCACGCGTTCGACGCAGGGAAGTCGAGCTCGGCCCGGCCGACGTTGACGCCGAACTTCGCGAAATGCTCTTCAGCCTCCTTGAGTGCGAACGCGGTCTGCACCCACGCCTTCGTCGGGATGCAGCCGACGCGCAGGCAGGTGCCGCCTAGCTCCGGCTCCTTCTCGATGCACGCGACCTTCGCGCCGAGCTGCGCGGCGCGGATGGCGGCGGTGTATCCGCCGGGGCCTCCTCCGAGTACTGCGACGTCGACGTCCATCGTGGGCAGCGTAACTACAGGCGCTTGATCATCGTCACGGCATGCGGCGACTCGGAGACGGTCTCGAAACCGAACCGCTGATACCACGCGACCTGCGCCTCGTCGGTGCTCAGGCTGACCGCGTCGAACCCTTCCGTGCGGGCGCGTTCGAGCAGCGCCTCGAGCAGCTCCTTGCCTGCGCCCTTGCCGCGCCGGCTCGGAACGACGGCGATCGTCAGCTCCGGCGTGCGCTCGTCGACGAAGCCGAACCCCGGCTCGTCAGCGGTGAAGACCCGGTACCACGCGGCGCCGTAGGCGTGCGGGCCTTCCATCGCGACGACGCCTGCGTCGCCGGTGCGGCCCCAGTTGCGGACGTACCGGTAGACGGGACGCTCCGCGTCTTCGCTCATTCGCGTGTGGTACGCGTGCCGGAGCATGTCGCGGAGAAAGCGCGCGTCCTGTCTGTCCGCGGGGCGAAGCATCAGAGCTCTTGCGCGAGCTGCACCCGGTTCCCGTCCGGGTCGTACACGTCGAGGAGCCGCATCTGGCCGGTGAGCTCGACGACGATCCCGACCTCGACACCGGCGGCGCGCAGTCGCTCGCCTTCCTCCTTCACGTCGATCACGTCCACGTGCGCGACGGCGCCGTCCGCCTGCGGCTCGCCTTCGACGAGGCCGATCTGCATCTCGCCGTGCTGGAGGTGCGTCCAGCGCTTCGTGAAGTCGACCGCGGTCTCCTCGAAGCCGAGGACTTCGCGATAGAAGCGCCGCCCGGCGTCGAGATCGCGGACGTGGTACCAGACGGTCGGCCCGTTGCTCACTACAGGGCGAGGCCGGGGTCCTCGAGGAACGTCTTGATCGTCTTCAGGAACTCGGCACCGGTCGCTCCGTCGACGGCGCGGTGATCGCACGTGAGCGTCATCGTCATCATCGGAAGAACGTGCAGGTCGCCCTCGACGGGCACGACCTGGTCGCGCGTCGCGCCGACGGCCAGGATCGACGCCTGCGGCGGATTGAGCACGGCGACGAACTGGTCGACGTCGAACATGCCGAGGTTCGAGATCGTGAACGTCCCGCCCTCGATGTCGTCCGCGCGCAATTTCGCGTCGCGCGCGCGGGAGACGAGATCGCCCCGTACCTGCGCGATCTGCGTGAGCGTGAGCTGCTCGGCGTTGTGCACGACCGGGACGACGAGGCCCTGCGGCGCGGCGACGGCGATTCCGACGTTCGCGTTCGGGAACGCGAGCAGCGCGTCTTCGGTGTACTGCACGTTCATCCCGGGATGGCGCACGAGCGCCTGCGCGCACACGCGCGTGAGCAGGTCGGTGACGGTGACGCGCACGTCCGGCTCGAGCTCGCGGCGCCGCGCGACGAGCTCGTTGGCGCGCGTCATGTCGGCGGAGACGGTGAGCATGAACGCGGGCACCGTCCACGCCTCGGTCAGGCGGCGCGCGATCGTCTTGCGAATGGTGGAGAGCGGTGTCGAGGTCACTTCGCCGCTCGGGACGGCGGCGGCCTTCGACGCCGACGGAGCGGAGACCTCGGAGCGCTCGACGTCCTCGGCGACGATGCGGCCTTCAGGCCCCGTGCCGCGGATCGACGCGAGGTCGATGCCGCGCTCGCGCGCGAGCCGGCGCGCGAGTGGCGACGCCTTCACGCGGCCGTTCGTCGTCTGCGGCTGCACGCGCTCCGGCGGCTTCGCGGTGTCTGACACCGTTTCGGTGTCAGACACCGGTGCTGGAGCCGGCGCCTCGACAGCGGCCACGCTCTCGCCTTCCTTGCCGAT
>DASYFU010000098.1:0-10487 GCA_036498225.1 Gaiellaceae bacterium
TAACAAAAACTAAGGTACCGAACTTGTCATGCGGCCGCAGTGGAGGCGGCCGCCAAGTCCGAAGGGGGACTCAGTGACCAGGGCAAGGATTCACCGATTCGCCGCCCTCCTCATCGGGCTCGCTGCGGCCGCCGCAATCGCGGTCACCGCAGCGAGCGCCGCGAGCGGGAAGGCGTCGGTCAATCGCGCGGAGAACGCATCGGCGATCACGATCGCGTTCGACATGCCGTGCTCGACCTGCGCCTCGCGGTTCGAAGAGCAGGACAAGCCCGACTTCATCAAGTCGGTGCACAAGCTGAACCCGCACATCAAGGTGATCGCCGACAACGCGCAGGGAAGCGACGCGACGCAGATCGCGCAGATCCAGGACGCGCTTGCCAACGGTGCGAAGGTGATCGTCGTCTCGCCGCTCGACCAGGCGACGGGCGTGGCGATCGTCTCCAAGGCGGCGAAGTACCACGTTCCGGTCATCGCGTACGACGGACTGCTGCAGGGCGCGAAGATCGCGTTCTACGTGTCGTTCGACAACACGAAGGTCGGGGCGCTGCAGGGGCAGTACCTGCTGTCGCACCTTGCCAACGGTGCGACCGTCGTGATGATCAACGGTGACCAGACGAGCACGCCGGGCGTGCAGTTCAAGCAGGGTGCGCTGTCGGTGCTCAATCCGGCCTTCCAGAGCGGGAAGCTGAAGCTCGGATACTCGGTCGACACGCCGCAGTTCAATCCGACGACGGCGACGACGGAGATGCAGCAGGCGCTGACGAAGCTCAACAACAACGTCCAGGCCGTCCTGTCGCCGAACGACGGGATCGCCGGCGGCGTCATCGCGGCGCTCAAGAGCCAGCAGCTCGACGGCAAGGTGCTGATCACCGGTCAGGACGCGACCCCGCAGGGGCTGCAGGACATCCTGCTCGGCACGCAATCCATGACGGTCTTCAAGCCGATCACGCTCGAGGCGTCCGTCGCCGCGCAGGTCGCGGTCGGCCTCGCCACCGGGAACAAGACGATCGTCAAGAAGGTCGCGAAGACGACGGTGAACAATGGCAAGGGCAAGGTCCCGACCGTGCTGCTCAAGCCGATCGTCGTGACGAAGAGCAACGTGGGCCTCGTCGTCAAGGACGGCAGCGCCACGTGGAAGGACATCTGTTCCGGGATGGCCGCGGGAACCTGCCCGGGCCAGTAAGCAGGCGCATCCGGTGACGCCTTCGACGCTGCAAGCCGTGCCCGCCGCCCGCACCGACAGGAAGAGCCCTCCCTTCCTCGAGTTGCGTGGCGTGCACAAGCGCTTCGGAGGCGTCACCGCGCTGCGCGGCGTCGACCTCGACGTGCATCAGGGGGAGGTCGTCGCGCTCGTCGGCGACAACGGCGCGGGGAAGTCGACCCTCGTCAAGACCATCTCGGGTGCGATCCCGGCGGACGAGGGCGAGTTCTTCGTCGAGGGCAACCGCGTCGGTCTCGGCACGCCGCACGCCGCGGCGTCGCTCGGGATCGCGACCGTCTACCAGGACCTCGCGCTCTGCGACAACCTCGACGTGATCTCGAATCTCTTCCTCGGCGCCGAGCTCGGCGGCGGGCCGTTCCCCGGTCTCCTGCGTCGCCTGCGCGAGCCGGCGATGCAGGCGCGGGCGCGCGAGACGCTCGACCGGATCGCGATCAACGTTCCGAATCTCGATCGCCCCGTCGCCGGGCTCTCCGGGGGCCAGCGGCAAGCGGTCGCCGTCGGCCGAGCGCTCCTGTGGGGGCCGAAGCTCGTGCTCCTCGACGAGCCGACCGCGGCGCTCGGCGTGCAGCAGACGGCGCAGGTGCTCGAGCTCGTGCGGCGCCTGGCAGAGGCGGGGCAGGCCGTCATGCTCATCTCGCACAGCCTCCCCGACGTGTTCGCGGTCGCGGATCGCATCTGCGTCCTCCGGCTGGGGACGAACGCCGGGACGTTCGATCGCGCCGACGCGACCGTGGAGAAGATCGTGTCGGCGATGACCGGCGGCTTCACCCTGGAGCGGATGTGAGCGCGGCCTCGCAGCCGACCGTGTCCTACGCTCGCTCGATGCGCTCCGATCTCGTGGATCGCCTGCGGACGCTCGTCGCCGGCGACCTCGGCCCGCTGCCGGTCATCGTCGGGCTCGCCGCGGTCTGGATCTTCTTCCAGACCCAGAATTCGAACTTCCTCACGTCGAGGAACCTGTCCAACCTGACGCTGCAGATGGCGGTGACGGCGATCCTCGCGATGGCGGTCGCCGTCGTGATGGTCGCGGGCGAGATCGACCTTTCGCTCGGCTCGGTCACCGGCGTGACGTCCGCCCTGCTCGGCGTACTGCTCACGAACGACCACTGGTCGATCACCGCTGCGCTCGCCGCGACGTTCGCGCTCGGGCTCGGCATCGGAATGCTGCAGGGAATCGTCACCGTCTTCGTCGGCGTCCCGTCGTTCATCGTGACGCTCGGCGGCTTCCTCGCATGGGCCGGCGTGCAACTCGCGGTCATCGGCCCGGCCGGGAATCTCCAGGTGGACAACGGCACGATCGCCGCGATCGGCAACAACTATCTCGGCCACACGACCGCGTGGATCATCGCGGCCGCGGTGGTCGCGGCGGTCGCCTGCATCGAAGCGCTGCGCATCCGCGAGCGCCGCCGCAACGGCGACGTCGCGCCCGTGTGGCCGAGCGCGTTCCGCGTCGTCGTGATCGGGGGCGTGCTCGCCGGGATCGTCGCCTTCTTGAACGGCAACTTCGGCGTGCCGTACGTCCTCGTCCTCTTCCTCTCCGTCGGCGCCGTGCTCGGCTGGGTCATGCGCCGAACGTTCTTCGGCCGGTACGTGTACTCCGTCGGAGGGAACGCGGAGGCGAGCCGCCGCGCGGGCGTTCCGGTCAAGACCATCCGCATCGCCGCGCTCTCCCTGAGCGGACTGCTCGCGGGCCTCGCCGGCGTCGTGAGCACGTCGACGCTCTATGCGACGTCCGCGAACGTCGGCGGCAGCATTCTCCTGCTCGAGGCGATCGCCGCCGCCGTCATCGGCGGGACGAGCCTCTTCGGCGGACGCGGCCGCATCTACATGGCGCTGCTCGGGACACTCGTGATCGCGAGCGTGCAGAACGGGCTCGGGCTCCTGGGGAAGTCCGCGTCCACGGAGGACATCGCCACGGGGACGATCCTCGTCCTCGCCGTCAGTCTCGACGCACTCAACCGCCGCCGCCGCGCAGCGGCCGGCGTCTGACACGAAGGAGCTGCCCAGTGACGACCTTTCCCGACGGCTTTCTCTGGGGGGTTGCGACCTCCGCCTACCAGATCGAGGGGGCGGTCGCGGCCGACGGAAAGGGCCCATCCATCTGGGACACGTTTACGCACGAGCCGGGTCACATCCGCAACGGCGACACCGGCGACGTCGCCGCCGACCACTACCACCTGCTAGAAACGGATCTCGACCTCATCGCGGAGCTCGAGATCCCCGCGTACCGCTTCTCGATCTCGTGGCCCCGCGTCCAGCCGGACGGCAAGGGCGCGTTCAACCCGAAGGGCGTCGACTTCTACCGCCGGCTGCTCGACGGGCTCGCGCGGCGCGGCATCGAGCCGATGGTGACGCTCTACCACTGGGACATCCCGCAGGCGCTCGACGACGACGGCGGCTGGCTCGCGCGCGACACCGCGAGCCGCTTCGCAGACTTCGCCGCGGGCGTGGTCGGCGAGCTCGGCGACCTCGCGCGACTCTGGATCACGTTGAACGAGCCGTGGTGCTCCGCGTTCCTCGGCTATTACGAGGGACGCTTCGCGCCGGGGCATCGCGACTACGACGAGGCCTACACGGCGCTGCACCATCTGCTGCTCGCGCACGGGCTCGGGACGGCGGCGATCCGTGCAGCCGGCGGCGAGCTGCAGGTCGGGATCACGTGCAACCACGCCGACGTCGTCCCCGCGACGGACGCCGACGTCGAGGCGGCGCGCGCGGCCGATATGGAGGAGAACCGCCTCTTCCTCGACCCGGTCTTCCGCGGCACGTACCCGAAGGATGCGCCCGCGTTGCTCCGTGACGAACGGCTCGTGCAGCCGGGCGACCTTGCCGCCATCTCGGCGCCGATCGACTTCTACGGCGTCAACTACTACGTCCGGGAGGTCGTCGAGGCCGATCCGAGCGAGGCGCACCGCGGCTGGCGCCGCGTGCGCGCCCAGGGCAACGTCACGGCCAAGGGAGACGGGATCGTCCCCGAAGGCCTCACGAACGTCCTTCTCCGTGTCGGTCGCGACTACGCGCCGGGTCTGCCCGTGTACATCACCGAGAACGGGGCGCCGTTCGACGACGCAGTCGACGGCAACGGGCAGGTCGACGACCGGAGCCGGATCGCGTACATCGCCGAGCACCTCCGGGCGACGAAGGCGGCGATCGACGCAGGAGTCGACATGCGCGGCTACTTCGTCTGGTCGCTGCTCGACAACTTCGAGTGGGACTCGGGCTACTCGATCAGGTTCGGGCTCGTCTACGTCGACTACGAGACCCTGCGGCGTACGCCGAAGTCGAGCGCGTACTGGTACCGCGACGTCGTGCGCGCGAACGCGATCCCGGCGGAGGGCGAGCCTGCGCTCAGCGCTGCAGCCGACTGACCGCGTGCGCCGGATGCCGCTGCGAGACATCGCCCGGCTCGCCGGCGTGTCGACGGCGACCGTCTCGCGCGTCCTCAACGGCAGCGCGGATGTCGCGCCGCGGACGCGGGACGCCGTTCTCGCTGCCGCGGGGCGTCAGGGCTTCGCGCCGCAGCGGCGCACGGGTCTCGTCGCCGTCACCGTGCCGTTCGTCGAAGGCTCGTACTTCGCCGCGATGCTCGGCGGCATCGCGGACGCCGTCGACGACGCCGGGATGCGGCTGCTCCTGCTGCCGACCCGATCCGATCGCCCACACGTGCCTCTGCGCGAGCGGCTCCGGAGCGATACGGCAGACGGCGCCGTGCTCATGCTGCCGCCCGAGTCGCTCGAGGAGCTGTTCGAGCTGCAGAGGACGATGCCGATCGCGGTCATCGACCCGCGCGTGCCGCTCGACGAGGGCATTGCGTGCGTCGCCGCGGCGAATGCGGCAGGCGCGGACGCGGCGACGGAGCATCTGCTCGCGCTCGGGCACCGCACGATTGCTGCCATCACCGGGCCTGTCGGCTGGGCTGCCACCGAGGAGCGGCGGCAGGGCTATCACGCGGCGCTCGCGCGGGCGGGCATCCGTCCGGATTCGAGCCTGGTCGAGGCCGGCGACTGGGAGATAGCGAGCGGCCGCGCGGCTGCGTCGCTCCTGCTCGATCGCGAGGCGGGGGCGACCGCGATCTTCGCCTTCAACGACGAGATGGCGATCGGCGCGATGCAGGTCGCGCACGAGCGCGGCTTGCGCGTGCCCGGGGATCTCTCCATCATCGGGTTCGACGGCGTCGAGCGGGGCGAGCTCCTCGTCCCGCAGTTGACGACGGTGCGTCAGCCGCTCGCCGAGATGGGTCGGACCGCCGTGACGTTGCTCCTGCGCATGATCGAGCGGCGGCGGATCGAGGCGCTCCGCGTCGAGCTTGCGACGCGGCTCGTCGAGCGCCGGTCGACGGGGCCGATTCGGCGTTGACTCACTGTCCGGCGAACGTCACGCCGAGCAGCAGGAGCGAGAGGCTCGACGTCGCGATGACGGTGAGGCCCGCGAGCACGTTGAACGTGCGCCCGTTCGCGTAGTCGCCCATCAGCTCGCGGTTCGCAGCGAGCCGCCAGACGAAGAACAGCGTGATCGGAAGGAGGACGCCGTTCACGACCTGAACTCCCACGAGCAGCGAGATGACGGGGATGCCGGGCACGACCGCGACGAGCGTCCCGATGGCGATGAGGACGGTGACGACGCCGACGAAGACCGGCGCCTCGCGCGGGCGATGGCTCATCCCCTTCTCGAATCCGAACGTCTCCGAGACGACGTACGCCGCGGTGACGGGGAGGATGGCGGCGGCGAGCAGGCTGGCGCCGAGCAGGCCGACGGCGAAGAGCACTTCGGCGAACCGTCCGGCGAACGGGGCGAGCGCCTTCGCCGCGTCGGCGGCGTTGTTCACCGTGTGATGGCCGTGGACGAAGAGCGTCGCGCCGGTGGCGATGATGATGAAGCAGGCGATGAGGTTGGCGAAGATCGAGCCGGAGATGACCTCGGCGCGCTCGGCGTTCAGCTCGTCGGGGCCGATGCCGCGCTCGACCACCGCCGACTGGACGTACAGCTGCATGAACGGCGTGATCGTCGTGCCGGCGGTCGCGATGAACAGGAACAGGTAGCCAGAGTTGAGTTGCACGTGCGGCTCGACGATCGCCTTGCCGACGCTGCCCCAGTGCGGCCGCGCGAGGATCGCGGCGATCGGGTACGCGAAGAACGGGATCGTCATGAGCACGAAGATCCGCTCGACGATCTTGTAGGAGCCGCGCACGAGCAGCAGCCACACGGCGACGGCGGCGATCGGGACCGACACCTGGAAGGGCACGCCGGCGAGGTTCAGCGCGGCGCCGATGCCGACGAACTCGCTGATGCAGATGCCGAGGTTCGCGACCAGCACCGAGCCCGTCGCGAACAGCGACCAGCGGATCCCGTACTGCTCGCGGATGAGCTCGGCGAGCCCCTTGCCGGTCACCGCGCCAATGCGCGCAGCCATCTCCTGGACGACGATCAGCGAGACCGTGATCACGACCATCATCCACAGGAGGTCGTAGCCGTACTTCGCGCCGACGGAGGCGTACGTGGCGATGCCCCCGGCATCGTTGCCGGCGTTGGCGGCTATCAGGCCGGGGCCGAGGATCGCGAGGAGCGGGATGAGGCGGGCGGCGAGCCGGCTACGCGGCCGCAGCCGAACGCCACCGGAGAGCACCCGGTCGCGGACCTGCGCAGTGGCGGCGCGTACTGAGCGCGCCATCGTCTATCTGGATCGTGGGCCTCGTCACGGCCACAAGTCTACGACTCATTCCTCGCCGAAGAGGCCGAACTGCCTGCGCCATCCTCGCGGGAGGATCAGCTCGAGCACGTCGTCGACGGTGATCACGCCGAGCAGCCGCTCCTCGTCGTCGACGACGGGCACGACGGTGAGGTCATAGTCGGTCATGAGCCGCGCGATCTCCTCGAGGTCGGCATCGGGCCGCACGCGCTGTGGCACGGCGGCGATCTCGCCGAGCGTCGTCAGCGGATCGGCACGGATGATGTCGACGAGCGCGGCGGCGCCGACGAGGCGCTTGTGCGTGTTCATGACGTAGATCCACGCGACCGCTTCGGCCGACGTCCGCGAGGTGCGGACGCGATCGATCGCCTCCGCGGGGCTCGCCTGCGAGTACATGCAGATGTACTCCGGGCTCATCAGGCCGCCGGCCGTCGCCGGGTCGTAGCCGAGGAGCGCCCGCACGCGACGGCGCTGCACGAGCGGCAGGAGCCGGACGATCTCTTCGCGCCGCTCCTCCGGCAGATCGGCGACGAGGTCGGCGGCGTCATCGGCCTCCATGCGGGTCAGGACGTCGGCGATGCCCTCGTCGGAGCGGTCCTCGATGAACTCGAGCTGGTGCCCAGCTTCGAGCTCCTCGAAGACGTCGGCCTCGAGCTCGGGGTCGTCGCCGACGGCGCCGAGGATCTCCTGCCCCTCCGAATGCGACGCCGCCTCGACGAGGTCGGCCAGCTGCGCCGGATGCAGGCGCGCGAGCTTCGGATGGGGCACGCGCAGCCGCACGGTCGGCACGTGCCCGGTGAACGGCTCGACGGACTTCCAGTCGAGGAAGCCGCTCGTGCCGACGCTGCCTGCCAGCGCGCGCGGCACGACGCGTCGGAGCAGTCCCCGGAAGCCGACGTCGACGCCGACGACGCGATACCAGCCTTCGAGCCGCGCGAGCTTGATGTCGTTCGAGCGCACGAGCCGAGCGCCGTCGACGTTGATCAGCTGCCGGTCGAGGACGTCCTTCTTCAGTAGGACCTCCTGTTCGCGCCGCTCGAACGGACGCAGGTCGAGCTGATCGGCGCGCAAGGTGACGCGGCCCTGCGTGATGTCGTCGACGTCCTCCGCGCGCACGAACACCTGTCGGCCCGCGGCTGTCGCGAGCAATCCGATGACCGGCGGGTACTCCTCTTCGCCGAGGCGGACGACGAGGTCGTCGATGCGCCCGACCTTCGCCCCGGAGCGGTCGAGCAGGTCGCTGCCGACGACGAGCGAGAGGTGCAGCAGCCGCGGCTGCGGTGCGAGCGACGTCTCCACGTCGTAAGGCTACGGAACGTCTACGCTCGAGGCGTGGTACTCCGCGTCTCCGACAATCCGGCCGAGCTCCGCTACGAGCTGTTCGACGACGACGAGCTCGTCGGCGAGATCCGCTACCGGCGGGTCCCGGGCGGGCTCGCGCTCGTGCACACGGAGGTCGAGCCGAAGCGGCACGGCCTCGGCACGGAGCTCGTCAAGGGCGCCCTCGACGACCTGCGCGACCGCGGCCTGCGCGTCGTGCCCGTCTGCCCGTTCGTGGCGGCGTACATCCGCCGCCATCCGGAGTACGGCGAGCTCTTGACCGAGGACGACCAGCAGCCCGAATAATTCACAGCCGACTCACAGGAACGAGTGGGAGGCTGAGAACGTGAGCACGCACCGGATCCTGGTCGTCGACGACGAGCCCTCGATCGTGGACGCGGTCGCGACGGCGCTCCGCTACGAGGGCTTCGAGGTCGAGGAGGCGACCGCGGGCCGCGAGGCCCTGCGCCTCGTGGCCGAGCGGGAGCCAGATCTCGTCGTGCTCGACTGGATGCTTCCCGACCTGGATGGGATCGAGGTCGGACGGAGGATGCGCGAGCGCGGCTTCAGGAGCGCGATCCTCTTCCTCACGGCGAAGGACGCGGTCGAGAACAAGGTCGAGGCCCTGCGCGCCGGTGGCGACGACTACGTGACGAAGCCGTTCAGCCTCGCGGAGATCGTCGCGCGAGTGCAGGCGATCCTCCGTCGCACGCAGAGCGAGCTCCCGGGCGACGTGCTCCGGTTCGCCGACCTGACGCTCGACGAGCAGCGTCACGAGGTCTTCCGCGGCGACACGCGCGTCGAGTTGACGGGGACCGAGTTCAACCTGCTGCGCTACTTCATGCTCAATCCACGCCGCGTGCTCTCGAAGCATCAGATCCTCCAGAACGTGTGGCGCTACGACTTCGGCGGCAACTCGAACGTCGTCGAGACGTATGTCAGCTACCTGCGACGCAAGCTGAACAAGTACGGGCCGCCGGTGATCCGCACCGTGCGGCAGGCGGGCTACATGCTCGAGCTCGGCGAGGGCTGATGCTGTCGCGTCTGTCGCTGCGCACCCGGCTCATTCTCGGGGTGATCCTGCTCGCCGGCGTCGGCATCGTCGCCGCGGACGCGGCGACGTACACGCAGCTGCGCTCGTTCCTCCTCCATCGGGTCGACAACACGCTGACCGCTTCGCACCCGGGCGTCGAGACGGCCGCGTTCCCACCCGAGGTCGGCCGGGAGCCGGGCGGGGACCGTGACATCGGCGGGCTGCTGGGCTCACTCGGCGGCGATTGCGTCGAGGTCCGCAGCTTGAGCGGGGTCGTCGTCAAGCACGCCTGCGTCCCGGAGTTCGGCGCGACCGTGAAGCCGCCGACCCCGGCGTATCCGAAGAACGTCGTCCTCCCGAGCAACGCGAACACGGCCGAGGGCGACCGGGTCAGGTTCATCGACGTGCATTCGGTGACGGGTGACACGGAGTACCGCGTGCGCGCTTCGATCGAACGAGACCAGCCGGGCTACATCCTGTTCATCGCAGCGCCGCTGTCCGGTGTCGACAGCACGCTGCACCGCGTTCTCCTCGTCGAGCTCCTCGCCACGCTCGCCGTGCTCGCAGGCGTCGCCATGCTCGGGCTCTGGGTCGTGCGGCTCGGGCTGCGGCCGCTGCGCAAGATCGAGGAGACCGCGACGGCGATCACGGCCGGCGACCTCTCGCACCGCGTCAAGGTGGACAACGAGCACACGGAGGTCGGCCACGTCGCGCTCGCGCTGAACGCGATGCTGGGCCGGATCGAGGCGTCCGACCAGCGGCTGCGCCGCTTCGTCGCGGACGCGTCGCACGAGCTCCGGACGCCTCTCGCGGCAGTACGTGCGTACGCAGAGCTCTTCTCGCGGGGCGCGGCGTCGCGGCCGGAGGATCTCGCGCGCTCGATGAGCGGCATCACGCGCGAGACGGAGCGCATGTCCGTCCTCGTCGAGGATCTGCTGCTGCTCGCGCGACTCGACGAAGGGAGGCCGCTCGACCAAGACCGCGTGCAGCTGGACGTGCTCGTGCACGAGGCGGTCGACGCCGCGCGCGCGCTCGATCCCGAGCGTCCGCTCGAGCTCGACGCGCAGCCCGTCGCCGTGCTCGGCGACCGCGACCGGTTGCGGCAAGTCGTGGACAACCTCCTCTCCAACGTCCGGTCGCATACGCCCGCCGGCTCGGCGGCGCGAGTCGTCGTCGCGCGCGAGGGTAACCGCGCTGTCATCGAGGTGTCTGACACCGGCCCGGGC
>DASYFU010000099.1:0-3343 GCA_036498225.1 Gaiellaceae bacterium
CCAGGAGCGCGCGCGAGAGTTCGCCGTGCTCGAGTCGATGAACGGCGGCAAGCCGATCAAGGAGTCGCGCGACGTCGACCTGCCGCTCGCTGCCGCGCACTTCTTCTACTACGCGGGATGGGCGGACAAGCTCGAGTACGCATTCCCGAACCGCGCCACACGTCCGCTGGGTGTTGCAGGCCAGATCATTCCGTGGAACTTCCCGCTGCTGATGCTCTCGTGGAAGATCGCACCGGCGCTCGCTGCGGGCAACACCGTCGTGCTGAAGCCGGCCGAGACGACGCCGCTGACGGCGCTGCTCTTCTGCGACGTCCTCCGTCAGGCGGAGCTGCCGCCGGGCGTCGTCAACATCGTCACCGGCGACGGTCGAACGGGCGCCGCACTCGTCGAGAGCGAAGGCATCGACAAGATCGCGTTCACGGGCTCGACGGACGTCGGCAAGGCGATCCAGCGGCAGCTCGCGGGAACGGGCAAGAAGCTGACGCTCGAGCTCGGCGGCAAGGCGGCGAACATCGTCTTCGACGACTGCGCGCTCGACCAGGCGGTCGAGGGAATCGTCAACGGC
Organism: Gaiellaceae bacterium; assembly: GCA_036498225.1. Lineage (GTDB taxonomy): Bacteria > Actinomycetota > Thermoleophilia > Gaiellales > Gaiellaceae > Palsa-739. The sequence goes on from DASYFU010000099.1 coordinate 566, forward strand.
ATCTACTTCAACCAGGGCCACGTGTGCTGCGCGGGCTCGCGCCTGTTCGCGCAGGAGTCGATCTACGAGCCGCTCGTCGACAAGTTGAAGCGCCGACTCGAGACGCTGCGCGTCGGCGATCCGCTCGACAAGAACACCGATGTCGGCGCGATCAACTCGTCCATGCAGCTCGAGAGGATCAAGGAGCTCGTCGAGTCCGGGCGCCAGGAGGGCGCGGAGATCTACCAGCCGCCATGCCGGCTGCCGGAGAAGGGGTACTGGTTCTCGCCGACCGTCTTCACGAACGTCGCGCAGAGCTATCGCATCGCGCAGGAGGAGATCTTCGGGCCGGTGCTGTCCGTGCTCACCTTCCGCACCCCCGAGGAGGCGATCGAGAAGGCGAACAACACGCCGTACGGACTGAGCGCCGGCGTGTGGACGGAGAAGGGCTCGCGCATCCTCTGGATGGCGCAACGGCTTCGCGCGGGTGTCGTGTGGGCGAACACGTTCAACCGCTTCGACCCGACGTCGCCCTTCGGCGGGTACAAGGAATCGGGCTTCGGCCGTGAAGGCGGGTTGCACGGGCTCGAGCCGTACCTGAGGTTCGACTGATGCCTCGCCTTCCGGTGAAGAAGACGTACAAGCTGTTCGTCGGCGGCGCCTTCCCGCGCAGCGAGTCCGGCCGGACGTACGACGCGGAGGGGCAGAACGTCGCACGCGCATCGCGCAAGGACGCACGCGACGCAGTTCGCGCGGCGCGCGCTGCACAACCGGGCTGGGCCTCCGCGACCGCGTACAACCGCGGACAGGTTCTCTACCGCCTCGCGGAGATGGTCGAAGCGCGCGTGCCGGAGTTCGCCGAGCTCTGCAGCGGCCGTGACGAGGTCGAGCGCACCATCGATCGCGTCGTCTGGTACGCCGGTTGGGCGGACAAGCTGCCGCAGGTTCTCGGAGGCTCGAATCCCGTTGCGGGCCCGTACTTCAACTTCACGATTCCGGAGCCGACCGGCGTCGTCGCAGTCCTCGCCCCCGACGAGCCGCCGCTCCTCGGGCTCGTCACCCGGCTGCTGCCGCCGCTCGTCGGCGGGAACGCCGTCGTCGCCGTTGCATCCGAGCAGCGGCCGCTGGCCGCGATCGAGCTCGCCGAAGCGATCGCGACGAGCGATGTGCCCGGCGGCGTGGTCAACCTTCTCACCGGATTCCACGGCGAGCTCGGTCCCGTGCTCGCTGCGCACATGGACGTGAACGCGATCGACCTCGGCGCCGCCAACGGGTCGGCCGCCGAGCTCGAAAAGCTCGCCGCCGACAACGTAAAGCGCGTGCTCCACGGAGCAGCCGACGTGCAGAGCCCCTGGGAGATCGCCGGCTTCCTCGAGCTCAAGACCGTCTGGCATCCGATCGGCCAGTAAGCGGCGATACGCTAGGGGCGCAGGAATGGCCGAGCGCCGCTTCAGCCACGCCATCGCCGAAGGCGACGGCATATCCGTCATCGCCGCCGTCGAGGATGCAGACGCGGCCCGGGCCGCGGAGGAGCAGCGGGCGGAAGCGCTCGTCGTCCGCGGCGATCCTGACGTCGTGCGCGAAGCGAGCACCCTGCCGATCCTGTGGCGCGCGGACGTGCCCGTCGAGCGGGCTTCCGCATCCGCCGACGCCTACCTCCTCGTCTTCGACGCGCTCGACGACGACGACGGGCGGCTCGAGGAGCTGCACGCCCAGGCGATCGGGCTCGGCCTGGACTGCGCCGTCGAGGTGCGGGACGAAGAGGAGCTCGAGCAGGCGCTCGAGCGCGTCGACCCGGAGATCTTCCTGTTGTCGCCGGTCGAGCGCGACGATGACGAGGCTCCACTCGACGTCGTGCTCGAGATGCTCGCCGCCGTTCCTGCCGGCAAGCTCGCGATCGCCGACCTGCAGCTGACCAATCGCGAAGAAGTCCAGGAGCTCGAGCGGGCCGGCTGCGACGCCGTCATCGTCCACGCGCACGACGTCTCCCCGCTTGCGGGCGTTCCACCGCCTCCGGTGTAGAGCGCTACGCTTTCCCGTCATGAGGGTGACCGCAGCCGCGGGCTTCGTCGCGCTTGTGCTGGGTGTTCTCGCGCAGGGCGCAGCGGCCGCGCCGAAGGCCTCCTGTCCTGCGGGTTGGGCGCATGGCTGGCAGAGGCTTGCCGACAAGGTCGGCGCCCCGGTCTACTGCCCGAGGTGGATGCCGAATCCGCTCGACGCGCAGATCGGCGGCCAGTACGAGGACATCTACTCGATCAGCAAGGACCACAGCTACCTCGTCAGCTTCCTCGAGCACGGCGACATGGGAAGCGGCGACGTGCACGTCAACTTCCGTGGCTATCCGGGGCGGACGCGCATTCCGATCTGTCCGGCTCCAGTGGGGAAGGGGACCGTTCCGTGCTTCGCGGACCCGGTCGGGCACGTGAACGCGAACGGGCTTCACACGACCGTGTACCAGGTGAACCAGGGAGCCGATCAGTGGCACGTGCTTCTCGCCTGGCATCACGGCGGGTCGCTGTACACCGTGAGTCAGCACGTGATCAACCCGTACGACAGCGCGACGAGGGTGAGGCAGAACCTCCGGCATTTGCTCGAGAGCCTCGTCATCGTTCAACCGGCACGCTGATGCGCTTCTCTCGTCGCGCCTTCCTCGGCGGGGCGGCGGCCGCGGCGATCGGTGGCGGGGGCATCTACGAGCTCGTCGACCGGTTCGGCTCCGCGCCGGCGCGTCCGGCCGTCGAGCCGGCGGGAATGCCTCCAGAGCAGCATCTCTTCGATCTCAGGACGACACGGAGCGAA
>DASYFU010000100.1:0-1788 GCA_036498225.1 Gaiellaceae bacterium
CGCTCGGCGTCCACGATCTTTCGGTGATCCTCTGGCTCGTCGGCGAGAGGCCGGTCGAGGCCGTCGCGAAGGGCCACGCGTTCCTGAACGAAGGCGTCGAGGACGTCGTCTTCTGCTACCTGCGCTTCCCGTCCGGAAAGATCGCGCACATGCACCTCTCCTGGCTCGACCCGCACAAGATGCGGAAGCTCACCGTCGTCGGCCGGGACAAGATGGCCGTGTTCGACGACATGGAGCTCGAGCGGAAGATCACGGTGTACGACAAGGCGCCCGAGGAGCCGTCGAGCACCTACGGCGAGTGGCGGACGCGCACGGGCGACATCTTCAGCCCGAAGATCGCGAACGACGAGCCGCTGAAGCTCGAGTGCAGGCACTTCCTCGGGCTCGTCGAGAACGGGTGGGACGGCCGCGAGATGCGCGACGGCCTGGAGGTCGTCCGCGCGCTCGAGCTGCTGACCGAGTCGCTCGATGGCTGACGTCCATCCGACCGCGACCGTCTATCCGGGCACGGTGCTCGGCGAAGGGGTCAAGGTGCTCGAGAACGCCGTGATCGGCAAGCAGCCGTCGCTCTCGCCGCGCTCGACGACGAAGCGCGAGCCGCTGCCGCCGACGGAGATCGGCGACGGGACGATCGTCTCCACCGGCGCGATCGTCTTCGCCGGCAGCCGCATCGGCGCGCGCGTGATCCTCGGCGACCAGTCCTGCGTGCGCGAGCGCGTGGACGTCGGCGACGACGTGGTACTCGGTCGCGGCTCGCTGATCGAGAACGACACCACGGTCGGCGACCGTACGAAGATCCAGGCGGACGCATACGTCACCGCGTATTCCACGCTGGAAGAGGACGTCTTCATCGCGCCGTGCGTCGTCACGACGAACGACAACTTCATGGGCCGCACCGAACGCCGCCACGACCTGATCAAAGGCCCGACGATTCGCCGCGGCGCACGCGTCGGCGGCGGCGCGATCATCTGTCCGGCCGTGGAGATCGGCGAAGAAGCGTTCGTCGGCGCCGGTGCGGTCGTGACGAAGGACGTTCCGCCGCGCATGCTCGTCGTCGGCAGCCCCGCGCGCGTCGTGCGTGCCGTTGCCGATGACGAGCTGCTCGAGAACCAGTAGTTGTGCGCTACCGCTTCGCGGTCGTCTTCGTGAACGTCAGCGTGTACTGCCCGAAGCCAGGCGAGGCGACCTTCGCCTCGAGGTAGTACCAGCCCCGCCCGGGTGCCACGAACGTGACGCGCTGCGTGCTCCCGGGCTGCACCGACTGCGCGGCGCGGAGCTTCTGCGCGCGCAGGTCGCTCACGCGCGTCGTCCCCGGCTTCCATAGCACGAGGTCGACGTTCGCGCCGGTCCACCCGGTCAGCTGCGCGTTCACCCGCTCGCCGCCGGAGATCGCGATGCGGTAGACGTCGACGGGATCCTCGTAGTAGTCGAGCGTCGCCGTGAACGAGACCTGCTTGCCCCAGAGTGTGTGGGCCTGTGCGCCCGCATCGTCGTTCGGCTCGAATCGGTCGGGCGGCGGAAGCGGCCCCGCGAGTGCCTCGACGGCCTTCGCCACGTCGAGCCGCCCCCAGCCGCTCAGCGGATCGCGCCCCAACGCGCACTTCGGGCAGCCCGTCGCGGCATTGACGTCGTCGGCGCTGTGCTCGAGCAGCGACGCCACTTGCCCATTCGTGAGCAGCGGATTCAGGGCGAGCAAGACGGCCGCAGCGGCGGAGACCTGCGGCGCTGCGAACGACGTTCCCTCCGGGTTGCGGTAGTCGTCGGTGCCGCAGTCGGAGTATCCCTGGT
>DASYFU010000101.1:0-5926 GCA_036498225.1 Gaiellaceae bacterium
GACCCCGCCAACCCGGTGGGGAGCGCACCCCTGTGGGGGCTCGGGCCCGACCTCGTTCCGTTCCTGGCCGGGCTGTCGGGGCCACCGTTCGAGCTCGGCGTCGCCTTCGAGCGCGCCATCGCCGCCGGGCTCGCGGTTGCGGGCCTGGAGATCGGGAAAACGCGCGACTTGACGCATCCGGTTGACTTGGTGAAGGAGAATTTCGCCTACCTGGAGTCATGAGCGAGAGCACGTACAGCCTGTTCCAGCAAGGCAAGGCGCACCTGAAGAAGGGCATGGCGGCGCAGGCGACGGTCGCGCTCGAGAAGGCGAAGAAGCGGGAGCCGGACAAGGCCTCGATCCGCGAGGCGCTCGGCATCGCGTACTTCCGTATCCGGCGCTGGGAGGAGGCAGAGGCGGAGTTCCGCCACCTGCTCGAGCTCTCGCCCGTGAACGACTACGCGCACTACGCGCTCGGGCGCTGCCTCGAGAAGCAGGGGCGGACGCACGAGGCGAACGGGCACTACAAGCTCGCGGCCTCGCTCCAGCCCGATTCGGAGCAATACCGCGCGAGAATCAAAGAACTGGATTGAGCGATCACACCCGAAGCTGACACCGAAGGCCGGAGCTAACGCGGAGCGTTAGCGGAGGCTGCACCAGCGCGTGGGGACGGCGTAGCCGCCGCCGCGCGCGCAGAACAAAACCGTCGCCGGCACCTCGAGAGGACGCGGGCTCTGCCTGCGTCCTCTCCCGCTCGCCTTACGAGAGTCGGTCGCCGGTGACGCGCCGGACCTCTTCGAGCGACGACAGCCCGGCGGCGGCGAGCCGTAGCCCGTCCTCGCGCAGCGTCGTCATGCCCTCGGCGACCGCCTCGGCGAAGATCTCCTCCGTCGACCCCGTCTCGATGAGCCTGCGCATGCGGCCGTGGACCGGCATCACTTCGTACAGTGCCACGCGGCCCGCGAAGCCCGTCCCGCCGCAGGTGGGGCATCCGATTGCGCGGTAGAGGACGGTGTCACGCCCCGAGTCGACGATGCCGAGCTCCGCGAGCTCCGAGTCGTTCGGCTCGTAGGGCTCGCGGCAGTTCTGGCAGAGCCGCCGCGCGAGCCGCTGCGCGACGATGCAGTTGATCGACGTCGCGAGCAGGCTCGGCTCGGCACCCATGTCGGCGAGGCGCGCGATCGACGACGCGGCGTTGTGCGTGTGCAGCGTCGTCAGTACGAGGTGGCCCGTCATCGCGGCCTGGATGGCGATCCGCGCCGTCTCCTCGTCGCGGATCTCGCCGACGAGGAGGACATCGGGGTCCGATCGAAGAATGGTGCGCAGCCCGCGCGCAAACGTGAGCCCACTCTTGAAGTTGACCTCGACCTGGTTCACGCCAGGCATCTGGTACTCGACCGGGTCCTCGATCGTCATCAGCACGCGCTCGTGCTCGTTCAGCACGTCGAGCGCCGCGTACAGGGTGGTCGTCTTGCCCGAGCCGGTCGGACCGACCGCGAGAACGGCGCCGTACGGCTGCCGGATCGCGCGCGCGAAGCGCTCTTCCGCATCGTGGCTCATGCCGAGCTCGGTGAGCCCCAGCCGGCCGCCGGGCCTGTTGAGAATGCGGAGCACGATCTGCTCGCCGTGCGTCGTGGGGAGGATGGCGACGCGGATATCCATCGGGTGGCCGCCATATCGAACCGACATGCGTCCGTCCTGCGGCGCGCGCCGCTCGGCGATGTCGAGCTCGGCCATCACCTTCAAGCGGCTCGTGATCGACGGCTGGAGCGACCTGGCGATCGTGGTGAACTGACGCATGACGCCGTCGATGCGCGCGCGCACGGCGAGGTGACCGGCCTCCGGCTCGAAGTGGAGGTCGGACGCGCCTTCCGCGATCCCACGCGAGATGAGCGAGTTGACGGTGTTGATCGCCGGCGCGCTCGCCGCGATGCTGCGTACGTCGTCGAGGTCGGGGCTCGTCTCCTCCTCCTCGGCGTCCGTGATGTGGATCACTTCGCTGTAGAAGCGGTTGATCGCCGTCGCGACGTCCGTGGCTGCGGAGACGGCGATCTTGACGTTCACGCCGAGTGTCAGCTTGAGGTCGTCCGACGCGAGGACGTTCGTGGGGTCGGCGACCGTGACGAGCACGAGGTCGTCCTGGAGGAAGCGCACCGGGAACGCCTCGTAGCGCCGCGCGTACTTCTCAGGCAGCAGCTCGAGCGCGCTCGCGTCGATTTGGGCGGTGGTGAGGTCGAGGTACTCGAGGCCGTGCTGCTCGGCCAGGAGCCGCGCGACCGTTCCGGCCGGGACCCAGCCGCGCGAGACGACGATCTCGCCGACACGCCGGCCGGTGACGTCCTTCTCGCCGAGGGCGGACTCGAGCTGCTCGGTCGTGAGCACGCCGTCGCGCAGCAGCAGAGATCCCAGCGGCACGCGCCAGGTGCCCTCCGCCGCAAGCCGCAAGGGAAGCGGGGTGGGGAGGTCCGCGGGGCTCTCCACCGTCCCTCTATCGGACTATGGTGCGCCCGCCATGAGGGTGGTCTGCCAGCGGGTAACCGAGGCTCGCGTCCGGGTGGACGGCCGGATCGTGGGGGAAGTTGGCGAAGGCTTGTGCATCCTCGTCGGAGTGGCACGAGGCGATTCGCCCGAAGCCGCCGCCCGGCTGGCCGGGAAGGTCGCCCGGCTCCGGGTGTTCCCGGACCGGGAGGGTCGGTTCGATCGGAGCCTTCTCGACGTGGCCGGAGCCGCGCTCGTCGTCTCCCAGTTCACGCTACTCGCCGACACGGCGAAAGGGAACAGGCCGAGCTTCGCGGAGGCCGCGCCGCCCGACGAGGCGGAGCCGTTGTACGAGCGGTTCTGTTCAGAGCTCGAGACGCTCGGCGCTGTCGTCGCCCGCGGCGTTTTCGGGGCGAAGATGGCCGTCGAGCTCGTGAACGACGGGCCGGTGACGGTGATAATCGACGCATGACGCGATTCGTCGTCGATGCCGGGGCCGTCCTTCAGCTTGCGAAGGAGCAGCGCACGATCCCGACGAAGCACAAGCTACTCGCGCCGACGCTGCTGCGCTCGCAGGCGCTTTCCCGCGTCCACGAGGCCGTGCACGGGGGCAAGCTCTCCGCCGAAGCCGCCCGCGAGCGAATCAGCTACGTCAACGGCATGCAGATCAGGCTCCTCGGCGACGCCGTCCTGCGGCGTCGGGCCTGGGACATCGCCGACCGGCTGGGCTGGGACTCGACCTACGACGCCGAGTACGTCGCGCTCACCCAGCTCCAGGCGGACGCCTTCATCACGCTGGACAAGAAGCTCGCGCGCGCCGTGAAGGGCCTCGTCGAGACTGCGTCGCTCGACGCCCTTCGGTAGGTGCGGCTCCTCGTCACGGGCGGGGCCGGCTACCTCGGCTCGGAGCTCTGTCGCCAAGCGGTCGACTCCGGCCACGACGTGGTCGCGACGCAATTCCACGCACCGGCGCCGTTCGGCAGCCCGGTCACCGTCGACCTGCGCGAGCCGGTCGACCTGCCGGAGGCCGACGTCGTCATCCATACCGCCTACGTGCAAGCCGACCCGGACATGATCGTTCGCAGCACCCGCACCGTGGCGAACGCGGCCCGCGGCTCGCGACTCATTCACCTCTCCACCGATCTCGTCTTCGACGGCGAGCACGCGCCCTTTGCGGAGGCCGACGAGCCGCGTCCCGTCTCCGAGTACGGCCGAGCGAAGCTCGAGGCGGAGGGCCTCGTAGCCGACGGCCTGATCGTGCGCACGTCGCTCCTCTACGGCAAGCCGGGCCCGCAGGAGGCGCTCGCCGCGCGCGACGACGTCGTCTTCCACGAGGACGAGATCCGCTGCCCGACGCACGTGGCCGATCTCGCCGCCGCGCTGCTCGAGCTCGCGGCGCTCGACGTCATCGGCGTCCTCCACGTCGCGGGGCCGGATGCCGTCTCTCGCGTCGAGCTCGCCCGGCTGCTCGGCGCCCGCGATCCGAGAGGCGCCCCGACGCCGCACGGGCGCGCCCGAAACGTGACCCTCGACTCCTCGCGGGCCGCCTCGATCCTGACGACGAAAATCCGCGGAATCCAGGGCTGATTGCTACACTTGCGAGACCATTTTCACCGGTTCGGCGAAATGGGCCTGCGGGCCCATTTTTTGTGACAGGGGGCGTTTCTTGGCCGACGTACGGCAGAAGGAGAAGCAGTTGCAGACGGAGATCGCGGAGCGCGTCGAAGGCAGCCTCGAAGGCGTCGAGGTGCTCGCGGTCGAGCTGCAGAGCCCGGATCGCTTCACCGTCTACGTCGACCATCCCGCCGGCGTCGACCACGCGCTTTGCGCGCGTGTGACCGACGCGCTGCGCGACTACCTCCGCGAGTACAGCGTCGACGTCTCGTCCCCGGGGATCGAGCGGCCGCTGCGCAAGCCCGAGCATTTCGCCGGCGCCGTCGGGCGCCGCGTGAAGGTCCGCACGCTCGGGCGCCGGCAGCTGAAGGGGGAGCTCGTATCCGCGGACGCGAGCCACGTGAAGGTCGACGACATCGAAGTTCCGTACGACGAGATCGTGCGGGCGAACCTCATCGACGAGAGGGTGTGAGATGAGCCAGGAGATCATCGAGGCCGTTCGCGAGATCGAGCGCGACAAGGGGATCGAGGAGGGCGCGCTCGTCGCGGCCCTCGAAGACGCGCTGCTCGCGGCGTACAAGAAGACGCCGGGCGCATCGCGCCACGCGACCGTCGAGATGGACAACGAAGGCGACTTCCGCGTGTTCTCGATCGAGCTGCCGGGCGACATCGAGACGCGCCTGCTCGAGGAGGCGCGCGAGCGGAAGCTCGAGGAGCTCGAGCGGCTCGAGGAGGAGACCGGCGAGCGCCAGCACACGCTCATCTCCGACGACGACCTCGACATCGATTGGTCCGACATTCCCGAGAATCAGGTTCAGCGCGAGGACGTGACGCCCGAGGGCTTCGGGCGCATCGCCGCGCAGACGGCGAAGCAGGTCATCCTCCAGCGCATCCGCGAGGAAGAGCGGCGGATGATGTACGACGAGTACATCGACCGCGTCAGCGAGGTCGTCACCGGCATCGTGCAGCAGGCCGGCGACCGCAACAACGTGCTCGTCGACCTCGGCAAGGTCGAGGCGCTGCTGCCGCGCTCGGAGCAGGTGGACGGCGAGCGCTACGAACAGGGCTCGCGCATCAAGGCGGTCATCACCGAGGTGCGGTCCGGGACGAAGGGGCCGCAGGTCATCCTGTCGCGTCGCGACCCGGAGCTGATCAAGACACTGTTCGAGCTCGAAGTGCCCGAGATCGCCGACGGCCTCGTCGAGATCCGCGGCGTCGCCCGCGAGCCGGGCTACCGCTCGAAGATCGCGGTCGAGTCGCACACGCAGGGCGTCGACCCGGTCGGCGCATGCGTCGGCCCCCGCGGCTCGCGCGTGCGCATGGTCGTCTCCGAGCTGCGCGGCGAGAAGATCGACATCATCCCGTGGAACCCGGAGCCTGCGCGCTTCGTGGCGAAGGCGCTGTCGCCGGCCCGCGTCCGCGAGGTCTACCTCGACGACGACGCGAAGGAGGCGACGGTCGTCGTCCCTGACGACCAGCTCGCGCTCGCGATCGGCAAGGAAGGGATGAACGCACGGCTCGCCGCGCGTCTCACCGGCTGGAAGATCGACATCCAGAGCGACACCGAGTTCGCGCAGGCCGAGGCCGATGTCGCGTTCGGCGGCGGAGGCGACGAGCAGGATCTCTCCGGTCGCTGCAGCGCGATCCTCGCCAACGGCAAGCGCTGCCCGAACGCCGCGCTGCCCGGGTCCCGCTGGTGCGGTGTCCCGGCGCACCAGGCGCTTGCGCTCCAGGACGTGCCGGACGACGAGGAGCCCGTCGTGCTCGAGGAAGAGCCCGAGCTCGAGAGCATCATCTCGCCGCCGGAGTCCGAGAGCGTCGGGCCGTCGCTGCCCGAGCTCGAGGAGACCGAGGT